>JAOARA010000428.1 GCA_025211115.1 Roseicyclus sp.
CACAAGCTCGAACGTAGCGCGGATGCGCGCCGGGTCATCCTTCGCGGGAAACCGCGCGGCATAGATCTCGGCCATGCGCAGGAAAAGCCGCCGCGGCGCGGGCGCGCGGTGCCGGTCCGCCAGCGCGTTGGTCTCGCCCATCGCGCGCAGGTCGGCCATCAGCGCGAAGGCATTGGCATAGGTCACCGTCTTGGGCAGGCGGTCGGCGACCGGCAGGGCAAGCCCCGCGCGCTGCAACAGCGCGCCCATGTCGCGGATCTCGGCCATCGGGGCCACGCGCGGGCTAAGCCCGCCCAGCGTCTCGACCTCGGCCTCGGCCAGCGCCTGCCGCAGCTCGGTCAGGGTCTCGCCGCCAAAGGCGACCGACAGGAACAGCCCGTCGGGCTGCAACGCGCGGCGGCATTGCACGACCTGCCCCACCGGGTCATCGGCCCAGTGCAGCGCCATGGCATGCACGACAAGGTCATGCGCGCCCGGCTCGAGCGCCAGCAGCTCGTCAGGTGCGACAATATGCGCATCCGGCACCAGCCCCGCCCAGGCCTCGGGGAACGGGGTCACGACGGCAGGCCGCGTAAACCTCCTGTTAACGTCGATGAGTCTTTCCTGAAGCTCGAGCGTCGCCTCGTGATGCAGGAAACCGGCCTCATCCAGCCGCGCACGGGCCCGTGCCCGCGCAAGGCGGGGGGCATCCACGAGGCGGGGCTGTGGGTTGGCTTGGGGCACTGTCGTCCGGTCCTGTCGCTGACCCGTGGCTACTTAGGGGCGAGCGATGAGATTGCAAACCTTGCTGCATGCGGTGTTTCCGCCCGAATGCCTCGGATGCGGGGCGCGGGTCGAGAGCGATTTCTCGATCTGTGCGCGCTGCTGGTCGGACACCCCCTTTGTCTTCGGTGCCCGTTGCGACCTGTGCGGGGTCGCCCTGCCGGGACAGGACGCGGCCGCCGAGCGGCTGATCTGCGACGAATGCCACGCCATCGCCCGGCCCTGGGCGCAGGGCCGGGCGGTGATGCACTATGCCGACACGGGGCGAAAGCTGGTGCTCGGCCTGAAGCACGCCGACCGGGCCGAGATCGCGCGCGCCGCCGGGCCCTGGATGGCGCGGGCCGGGGCCGCGCTGCTGCAGGATGATCCGCTGATCGTGCCGGTGCCCCTGCACTGGCGGCGGCTGGCCGCGCGGCGCTTCAACCAGGCCGCGCTGCTGGCCAGGGCGCTGGCCGAGGCCAGCGGGCGCGACTGGCTGCCCGACGCGCTGCTCCGCGCCCGCCACACCGCCACGCAGGACGGCCGCGACCGCGAGGGGCGGTTCCGCAACCTCGACGCCGCGATCCGGGTGAACCCGCGCCGGGCGGCGCAGGTTGCGGGGCGGCCCGTTCTGCTCGTCGATGACGTGATGACCTCGGGCGCGACCTTCTCGGCGGCGGCGCAGGCGCTGATCGCGGGCGGGGCCGGTCCCGTTCGCGTGATCGCTCTGGCGCGCGTGGCGCGGGATGTTTAGGTTGCCCCTCGACCTGACCCGAGGACCGACATGCCCAGCATCGAGATCTACACCTCGCCGCTCTGCGGCTACTGCCACGCCGCCAAGCGGCTTCTGGCCGACAAGGGCGCGGCCTATGTCGAATACGACGTGTCGCGCGACCCGCCCAAGCGGCAGGAGATGATGGCCCGCGCCAACGGCCGCCACACCGTGCCGCAGATCTTCATCGGCGAGACCCATGTCGGCGGTTACGACGACATGGCCGCGCTGGATCGGCAGGGAAAGCTCGACCCGCTTTTGACCGCGGGCTGAAGGGCTTGCGACCCTTCGCCCCTTGCCCTCACCGGGCGGGGGGTGGCCTTATGCGCGCATGGCGACCCCCGACGATCCCCTTTCCGTGGCTCTCTTCTCCGAGATGTTCATGGCCGACCAGCTGGCGCGCAACCGCCTGAGCCGTGCCCTGCCCAAGGGCATGGAGCTGAGCCATTTCTCGGTGCTGAACCATCTCGCCGCCTCCACCGAAGAGAAATCGCCGGCGCAGCTTGCGCGTGTCTTTCACGTCACGCGGGGGGCGATGACCAACACGCTGGGGCGGCTGGAATGGGCCGGATACATCCACATCCGCCCCGACTGGGACGATGCGCGCCGCAAGATGGTGGCGATCAGCCCCGCGGGCCGCCGCGCCCGCGAGGCCGCGCTGTCGGCCATCGCGCCGATCCTGTCCGAAACCGTGCGCGAGATCGGCGCGGATCGCGTGCGGCAGGCCCTGCCGGTGATCCGCGAGATGCGGGTGCGGCTGGAGAATGACAGCTAGGCCCGTTTCACCGACGCGGTGACGTAGTTCACGCTCAGGTCCCGGTCCGAGATCGACCAGGACCAGGTCAGCTTGTTGAAGGCAAAGCCCTTGCGGTCCACCGGGTCGAGGCCCGCCTGCCGGATCAGCCCGTAAAGCTCGTCGGGGGTGATGAACTTCTGCCACTCATGGGTGCCCTTGGGCAGCCAGCGCATGACGTATTCCGCCCCGATGATCGCCATCAGGAAGCTTTTCGGATTGCGGTTGATGGTCGAGCAGATCATCAGCCCGCCGGGCTTCAGCAACTGCTGGCAGGCGGTGAGGTAGGCCAGCGGATCGGCCACATGCTCGACCACCTCCATGTTCAGCACCACGTCGAACTGTTCGCCCGCGGCGGCCAGCGCCTCGGCGGTGGTGTGGCGGTAGTCGATCGCCAGCCCCGATTGCGCGGCATGGACCTGCGCCACGGGGATGTTGCGCGCGGCGGCGTCCGCGCCCACGACCGTCGCGCCCAGCCGCGCCATGGGTTCCGACAACAGCCCGCCGCCGCAGCCGATGTCGAGCAGGCGCAGCCCGGCAAAGGGCATCTCGGCCGACAGGTCGCGGCCGAATTCCGCGGCGATCTGGCGCGTGATGTAGTCGAGCCGCGTGGGGTTGAGCATGTGCAGCGGCTTGAACTTGCCGTTCGGATCCCACCATTCCGCGGCCATCGCCTCGAACTTGGCCACTTCGCCCGCATCGACGGTGTCGATCGTGTCGCCGGTTTGATTGACCTCTGCCATGGCAAATCCCCTCGCATTCTGTCAGGCTGGCCCATGCGGACCGCGTCTCGTGGTCTATATAGGATCGAGATGGACAAGTTCTCCGGCCAAAAGCGCGCAGCCGCGCACCTGTTCCCGCCGATCGACCCGTTCGATCAGCGCATGTTGGACGTGGGCGACGGACACCACATCTACGTCGAGCAATGCGGCAACCCCGACGGCGCGCCGGTGGTGGTGCTGCACGGCGGTCCGGGCGGCGGCTGCTCGCCCGCGATGCGGCGCTATTTCGACCCGGAGCAATGGCGGATCGTGCTGTTCGACCAGCGCGGCTGCGGCCGTTCGCGGCCCCATGCGAGCGTGCGGGCCAACACGACCTGGCACCTTGTCGCCGATATCGAGCGCATTCGCAGCACGCTGGGGATCGAGCGCTGGGCGGTCTTCGGCGGCAGCTGGGGCGCGACGCTGGGCCTTGTCTATGCCGAGACGCACCCCGACCGGGTCGCCTATCTCGCGCTGCGCGGCGTCTTCCTGTCGATGCAGCGCGAGCTGGACTGGTTCTACGGCGGCGGTGCCGGGCAGTTCTGGCCGGATCAATGGGCGCGCTTCTGCGCGCTGATCCCCGAGGACGAGCGCGGAGACCTGATCGCGGCCTACAACCGGCGGCTCTTTTCCGGCGACCTGATGCTCGAGACGCGCTACGCGCGCGCCTGGGCGGCGTGGGAAAACGCGCTGGCCTCGATGGAGAGCGACGGCGGCGGCGGCGACAGCCCGGCGGAATACGCCCGCGCCTTTGCGCGGCTGGAAAACCATTATTTCGTGAACAAGGGCTTTCTCGAGGTGGATGGGCAAATCCTCCGCGATCTGCCGCGCATCGCGCAGGTGCCGGGCACCATCGTGCAGGGGCGCTACGACATGATCTGCCCGCCGCTCTCGGCGCATCGGCTGCTGGCGGGCTGGCCCGCGGGGCGGCTGCACATGATCAAGGCGGCAGGGCACGCCCTGTCCGAGCCGGGCATCAGCGAAGAGCTGGTGCGCGTGATGAAGGCCGTCGGCGCGAAGCGCGAGAAATACGGGCTTTGAGCGCGCAAGATCCTTGCAAGGATCTCATCCCGCTTTTGCAAAAGCGGGACCAGCGCCTTGCAAGGCGCTGCCCACGTCCTTGCAAGGACGTGGGTCCGCCAGGAGCCGCCGGTCGATCCCGGGGCTCAGCCGGTCACGGATCAGCGCCACCGGGTGCGTCCTGAGCGTCAGGCGCATCGACACGTAATCCTCGACCACCGCCTCGCCCTCGGTCATCTCGGGCAGCTGCACGGCAGCCTCCACGATCCCCTCGCCGTCCAGGTCGCCCGAGAACAGCGGCAGTTCCGTCTTCGGGGTCAGCGCGCGCGCGGCCCAGAGCGCATCGCGGCGCGACACACCCAGGGCTGCGAAGGCATCGGCCTCGGCCAGGATGGTCAGCGTCTTCGCGTCCAGCCCGGCGCGGCGCCAGACATCCTCGACCGCGGTGTAGCCGTTGCCGCGCGCGGCGGTCAGCCAGTCGGCCTCTTCCTCGCGCATCGCCTTGACCTGGCGGAACCCCAGCCGCAGCGCCAGGTCGCCGCGCTCGGTTCGCTCCATCGTGCAATCCCAGGCCGAGCGGTTCACGCAGACCGGCCGCACCTCCACCCCGTGTTCGCGCGCGTCGCGCACGATCTGGGCCGGCGCGTAGAAGCCCATCGGCTGCGAATTCAGCAGCGCGCAGGCGAAGATGCCGGGGTGGTGCCGCTTGAGCCAGGCCGAGGCATAGATCAGCAGCGCGAAACTGGCGGCGTGGCTTTCGGGGAAGCCGTAGCTCCCGAAGCCCTCGATCTGGGAAAAGCAGCGCTCAGCGAAATCCTCGTCATAGCCGCGCTCGCGCATCCCGCGCAGGAAGCGCGTGCGGAACTCGCTGACCGAGCCGTGCTTCTTGAAGGTCGCCAGCGCGCGGCGCAGGCGGTCGGCCTCGTCGGGCGTGAAGCCCGCGCCGGTGATGGCGATCTGCATCGCCTGTTCCTGGAAGAGCGGCACGCCCAGCGTCTTGCCCAGCACGCGGCCCAGTTCGTCCGAGGGGAAGCTGACCGGTTCCTCGCCGTTGCGGCGGCGGATGAAGGGGTGGACCATGTCGCCCTGGATCGGGCCGGGGCGGATGATCGCGACCTGGAGCACGAGGTCGTAGAAACAGCGCGGCCGCATCCGCGGCAGGAAATTCATCTGCGCCCGGCTTTCCACCTGGAAAACGCCCAAGGAGTCGGACTTGCACAGCATGTCATAGACCGCCGGATCCTCGGGCGGCAGCGTGGCGAGGCTGTAATCGGCCTGGTGATGCAGGCGCAGAAGGCCGAAGGCCTTTCTGATGCAAGACAGCATCCCCAGCGCCAGAACATCGACCTTGAGGATGCCGAGCGCGTCGATGTCATCCTTGTCCCAGCAGATGACGGTGCGGTCCTCCATGCTGGCGTTCTCGATCGGCACCAGTTCATCGAGGCGCCCCTCGGTGATCACGAAGCCGCCGACATGCTGGGACAGGTGGCGGGGAAAGCCGATGATCTCCTCGATCAGCTGGATGGTCTGTTTCAGCCGCGGGCTGTCGGGGTCGAGCCCGATCTCGCGCATCCGCGCGACCTCCGGCCCCGTCTTGGACCATGACCCCCAGATCTGCGACGACAGCGCCGAGAGCACATCCTCGGACAGGCCCATCGCGCGGCCCACCTCGCGCACGGCGCGCTTGCCGCGGTAGTGGATCACCGTGGCGCAGAGCCCCGCGCGGTGGCGGCCGTAGCGCTCGTAGATGTGCTGGATCACCTCCTCGCGGCGCTCGTGCTCGAAATCCACGTCGATGTCGGGCGGCTCGTTCCGCGCCTCACTGACGAAACGTTCGAAGACCATCGTCCCGATCTCGGGCGAGACGCTGGTCACCCCCAACGCGTAACAGGTGATCGAGTTCGCCGCCGACCCGCGCCCCTGGCAGAGGATGCCGCGCGACCGCGCGAAGGCGACGATGTCATGGACGGTCAGGAAATAGGGCTCATACCCCAGCTTCCCGATCAGGCGCAGCTCGTGGTCCAGCTGCTTTTGCGCGCGCTCGGGGATGCCCTGCGGATAGCGCCAGTTGAGGCCGTCATGGGCCAGCCGCCGCAACCGGTCGGCGGCGGTTTCCCCATCGGCGATTTCCGAAGGGTATTCGTAGCGCAGGCTGCGGATGTCGAAGGAGAGCCGCGCGGCGATCTCCTCGGCCCGGTCGACGGCCCCTTCGTGACCGCGAAAGATGCGGCGCATCTCGGCCTCGCCCCTCAGCCGCTGCTCGGCGTTCGCCTGCGCGGCGGTGCCAAGGTCCTCGATGCGCAGCCCCTCGCGGATGCAGGTCAGGATATCGGTCAGCCGCCGCCGCGCGCCGTGGTGCATGATCGGCCGGGCCGAGGCGACGGTGTCGAGGTCGAGCGCCAGCGCCAGCCGCTCGGCGGCGGCGAAGCGCGCGGCGTCCTGCCCGTCATAGGCGGGGGACATCAGCAGATGCATCTGCGGCTTCAAAGCCGCCACCAGCCGCCCGGCGCGGCTGCGCCAGTCGGGCGAGGGGCGGTCGGGCGCGTGCAGCAGCAGCTCCAGCCCCTGCGGAAAGGCCAGCAGATCTTCGAGCGTCAGCAGGCACTCCCCCTTTTCCGCCCTCAGCCGCCCCGCCGACAGGATACGGCACAGGCTGGCCCACCCGGTCCGGTCCCGCGGCAGCGCGGTCAGCCGCATTCCGTCCGTCAGCACAAGGCAGGCCGCCGGCAACAGGCGCGGCACATGGTCGATGGGCGCGCGCGGTGGGCTGGGCAGATGCGGCGGTTTCGGCGGGCCGATGGGATCGGCGCGGGCGGCACGGGCTTCCTCGATCTCCTCGGCGATCTTCTTCAGCTCGGACCAGGCCCGCACCACGCCCGCCACCGAATTCACATCGGCGATGGCGATGGCCGACAGGCCCAGCAGGGCCGCACGCCGCGCGTAATCCTCCGGGTGCGAGCCCCCGGTGAGAAAGGTGAAGTTCGACGTGATCGAAAGTTCGGCGAATCCCATGGCCGGCAGTATATTCACCTTTTGTTCTCATTTGGAGTCCCGCTTGGCAGGCGCGCGGCGATGGGGCAGGAGGGGGGCGCAACCGCATCCCGAGGGGCCGCCATGCTGAAGGGCATCCATCACGCCGCGATCATCTGCTCGGATTACGCCCGGTCCAAGGCGTTCTACACCGACACGCTCGGCCTGCGCGTCGTGGCCGAGACCCACCGCGCCGAGCGGGGCTCGTGGAAGCTCGACCTCGCGCTGCCGGATGGCGCGCAGATCGAGCTGTTCTCCTTTCCCGACCCGCCACCGCGCCCCGACACGCCCGAGGCGCAGGGGCTGCGCCACCTCGCCTTTGCCGTCGCGGACGTGGCGCAGGTGGCCGAGACGCTGGAGGCGAAGGGCGTGGCGGTCGAACCGATCCGCATCGATGCCCTTACGGGCCGCGCCTTTACCTTCTTCAAAGACCCCGACGGCCTGCCGCTGGAGGTCTACGAGACCGGCCCGGCGCGCGATCAGAGCAACCCGAACTCGGCCAGCACCGCCTCGTAGATCGGGCGCTTGAAGGGCACGATCAGCGACAGCAACTCCGCCCCACGCATCCAGCGCCAGTCCGAAAACTCCACGTCCTCGTGGGCAAGGTCGATCACCTCGTCGCCCGCGTCGAGCCGCATCAGAACCCATTTCTGGGTCTGCCCGCGATACTTGCCGCGGTAGGGCAGAACCTCGGGCGGCAGGTCATAGGGCAACCAGTCCGCCGTTTCGCCCAGAACGGTGACATGGCGCTTCTTGACCCCGGTTTCCTCGCGCAATTCGCGCAAGGCGGCCTCGACCGGGGTTTCGCCCCTGTCGATACCCCCCTGCGGCATCTGCCATGCGGGCGTGGCCATGTCGGCGCGCTGCCCGGCGAAGACGCGCCCGTCAGGGTGCATCAACACCACGCCCACGCAGGGGCGATAGGGCAGGCGCGCGATCTCGTCCGGCGTCACGGCCGTCAATTGTCGCGGGGGCCGAGCGCGTTCAGCCCGGTGAGGATGTCGATGGCATAGGCCAGCTGGTAATCCTCGTTGCGCAGCCGCGCGGTGGCCTCGGCGATGGCCTGCTCTTCCTCGAGCTGGCGCAGCTCGTCCTCGCTCAGGGTCGAGTTCTGGATCGCGCCGCGCAGGCTTGCCTCGTTACGGCGGGGGCCGGTGCCCTCCTCTTCCTCATCCGTCACGACCGGCTCGCGCTGTTCGACCAGGATGTCGGGCGCGATGCCCAGCGCCTGGATCGAACGGCCCGAGGGCGTGTAGTAAAGCGAGGTGGTCAGCCGCATCGCGCCATCGCCCGCCAGCGGCATCACCGACTGAACCGAGCCCTTGCCGAAGCTGTTGGTGCCCACGACGACCGCGCGGCGATGATCCTGCAACGCGCCCGCCACGATCTCCGAGGCCGAAGCCGAGCCGCCGTTCACCAGCACCACCAGCGGCAGCCCCTCGATCAGGTCGCCGGGCGTGGCGTTGTAGCGTTCGCCATCCTCGGGGTCACGGCCGCGGGTCGAGACGATCTCGCCCTGTTCCAGGAACGCGTCCGATACACGGATCGCCTGGCTCAGAAGACCGCCGGGATTGTTGCGCAGGTCGAGCACGACACCGTTCAGGTTGCCAAGGCCGCCGACCTCCTCGATCTGCTCCTCCAGACCTTCGCGCAGGTTGGGATAGGTCTGGTCGTTGAAGGTCGACACCCGCAGGATCGCCGTGTTCCCCTCCAGCCGCGCGCGCACCGCGGTCAGGCGGATACGGTCGCGGATGATGGTGATGTCGAAGGGTTCGTCCTCGCCCTCGCGGACGATGGTGATCACGATCTCCGAGCCGACAGGCCCGCGCATCAGGTCCACCGCTTCTTCCAGCGTCAGGCCCAGCAGCGCCTCGCCGTCGACATGGGTGATGAAATCGCCCGCCTCGACGCCCGCTTCCATCGCGGGGGTGTCGTCCATCGGCGTGATGACGCGGACGAAGCCGTCTTCCTGCGTCACCTCGATGCCGAGACCGCCGAACTCGCCGCGGGTCTGCACCTGCATGTCGTCGAAATCATTGGGCGGCAGGTAGCTGGAATGCGGGTCGAGCGAGGTCAGCATGCCGTTGATCGCGGCCTCGATCAGCGCGGCCTCGTCCACCTCCTCGACGTAATTGGCGCGGATGCGTTCGAAGATGTCGCCGAACAGGTCCAGTTGCTCGTAGACCGAGGCATTCGCGCGGTCCTCCTGCGCGATGAGCGGTCCGGCCACCTGGGTGCTCAGAAGCACGCCTCCCGAGATCCCTCCGATGGCTGCAATGATCAACTTGTTCATGCCGTCCTGTCCTTCGTCTCAGTCTCGCGCCGTTTCGGTGAACCATTCCGCCGGGTCGACGGGCGCACCGTTCTCCCGTAACTCGATATAGAGCGTTTCTGTCAGCCCGGTGCCACCGCTTTGCGGCTCACGCAGGATCAAATCTTCATTTCCGCCGTCCGCCCCACCGGGCATCAGCCCCAGCGGAGCCCCCGAGGCTACGAGGTCACCGGCACTGACGTAAAGGGTGCCGAGCCCCGCGAGAACCATCAGATAGGTCCCTTCGGGTTCGAGGATGATCACATTTCCGTAGTCCAGAAGCGGCCCGGCATACCGGACCCAGGCGGGCCAGGGGGCCGTGACCAGCGCGCGGGGCCGCGTGGCGCGGACCAGGCCGGGCCGGGTGACCCCTGCCGCATCCGCCTCGCCGAAGGCGCGCAGCGGCGTGCCCAGCACCGGCAGCGGCAGCTCGCCGCGGGCCTGCGCGAAATCCGGCAGCTCCGGCGCGGCCTCGGGCGGGTCCGCCGACAGCAGCGCGGCAAGACTGTCCAGCGAATCGACGCTGTCCAGAAGCTCGGCCATGGCGATCTCGTCGCGCGTGAAATTCTCGGGCAGCATCCGCCGGTCGGCAATCGCCTGGCTGAGCGCGCTGCGCGCGTCCTGCGCGCGTTCCAGCGCCTCGGACAGCTGCGCGACCGCGCCGTCCTGCAGGGCGCGCAGCGTCGCCAGTTCCTGCAACTGGCCGCGCAGCGCGCGGGCCTCCTCGGCGACGGCGGGGGTGATCTCGGAGACGATCATCCCCGAGCGCGCGGTGCCCAGCGCCCCCTCGGGGTGCATCATCAGAAGCGGCGCGGGCGCGCCCTCGATGCTTTGCAGCACGCCCAGAAGCCGCGAGAGCCGGTCGCGCTCGGCCTCGAAGACCATCAGGATCGTCTGCTCCCTGAGCGCCGCCTGCCGGATGCCCTCGCGCAGGGCCAGAAGCCCCTCCTCGTAGGCGCGCACGGTCTGGGTCAGCGCCTCGACCCGGTCGCGCGCGCCGTCGGCTTCCAGCAGGGCAAAGCCCGCCTGCTCCAGCATCTCGGCCGCGCGCGACGCGGTGGCGGCGGCGTCAAGCTCGGCCCGCGCCGGGGCGCTCAGCAGCAGAAGGGCGGCAAGGGCCGTGCGCAGGATCATGTCAGAAGCGTCTGCCCCGTCATCTCGGGCGGCTGCGGCAGGCCCATCAGCTGCAACAGGCTGGGCGCGAGATCGGCCAGGATGCCGTCGCGCAGCCCCGCCCCCGCGGGTCCGCCGAACAGGATCACCGGCACCGGGTTCAGCGTATGCGCCGTGTGCGGCCCACCGGTCACGGGGTCGATCATCGTCTCGCAATTGCCGTGGTCGGCGGTGACGATCATCGCGCCGCCCACCTGTTCCAGCGCCGCCACCGCGCGGCCGAGGCCCGCATCGACCGCCTCGCAGGCCTTGATCGCGGCGGACAGATCGCCGGTGTGGCCGACCATGTCGGGGTTGGCGTAGTTCACCACGATCAGGTCATGGCCTGCGCCGATGGCCTCGACCAGGTGGTCGGTCACTTCGCCTGCCGCCATCTCGGGCTGCAGGTCGTAGGTGGCGACCTTGGGGGATGCCGCCATGTAGCGCGTTTCGCCCGGCACGGGCGGCTCCTTGCCGCCGTTCAGGAAGAAGGTGACATGGGGGTATTTCTCGGTTTCGGCGATGTGGAATTGCCGCAAGCCCTGTTTCGCCACCCATTCGGCCAGCGTGTTCACGATCTCCTGCTTGGGGAACATCGTGGTCATGTAGGCGTCATGGGCTTTCGAATAATCGACCATGCCGAGCCGGGCGACCAGCGGCGGGCGCGGTCCGCGGTCGAAGCCGTCGAAATCCGGGTCGCCGAGCGCGGCGAGGATTTCGCGCGCCCGGTCCGCCCGGAAGTTCACGAAGAACAGGCCGTCGCCCTCTTCCATGCCGGTGTAGCCCTCGATGACGGCGGGCGCGATGAATTCATCGGTTGTGCCCGCGTCATGGGCCGTGCGGATGATGCCGGCGGCATCCGGCCCGCTGTCGCCCTCGGCCTCCGCCATCACGCGATAGGCCTTTTCCACCCGCTCCCACCGGTTGTCCCGGTCCATGGCGTAATAGCGCCCCGAGACGGTGACGATCCGCGCGCCCTCGGGCAGGTCTGCCTCCAAGGCGGCGACCTGCTCGGCGGCCGATGTGGGCGCGACGTCGCGCCCGTCGGTGATCGCGTGGACCAGCACCTCGAGCCCCGCATCGGCCAGCGCACGGGCGGCGGCCACGATATGCGACTGGTGCGAATGCACCCCGCCGGGCGAGGTCAGGCCCGACAGATGCGCCCGCCCGCCGCTCTCCTTCAGCGCCGCGATGAAATCGGCCAGTGCCGGTTTCCCGAAGAACGACCCGTCCTCGATGGCAAGGTCGATCATGCCCAGGTCCATCGCCACCACGCGGCCTGCGCCGATGTTGGTATGCCCGACCTCGGAATTGCCCATCTGCCCCTCGGGCAGGCCCGCGGCGCGGCCATGGGTGGTCAGCGTCGCATGCGGGCAGGTCGACATCAGCCGGTCCATGGTGGGCGTGCGCGCCAACAGGGGGGCATTGCCCGCCTCGGTCGGGCCGATGCCCCAGCCGTCGAGAATGCACAGGACAACGGGCTTTGGCGTCTGGTCGTTGGGCATGGCGGGCCTCCTTCGCCATGGTTCTATGGACCCCGCCGGGAAGGCGCAAGGCGACGCCAGCACGGATGACCATGGATGACACCGGCCGCCTGCCGGGCTATGCAACCGGCGTTGAGTAATGGTTGAGGCCTGTGTCGGGCATGTTCGGAACAGGGACCGCGAGAACCTTCCGCAGGATCGGCAAAGGGGTTGCCCGGCTGACCATGGGCGGCGGGTCCGGCGACTGGCAGGTCCGCTATCGCGCCATGGCGCGCAAACAGGGCGTGGCGCGCACGCTGGCCGCGCATCGCAACGCCGCGGCGCTGGCGGGCGGCTTCAACATCGGGGCCTATCTCGCCGCCAATCCCGACGTGGCCGATGCCGTCGAAAGCCCCGGCGAGGCGGTCTTCCACTATCTCGCGTTCGGCCATGCCGAGGGGCGCATGGCCACGCCCGACCGCTGGGATGCGTCCCTTGTCAGGCGGTTCCACGGCCTTGCCCTGCCCGAGGACATGACCGCGCCCGAGGCCTGCCGCGCCTTGCGCCGCGCGGGCGTCGCCGTGGCCGAGGCCGCCCTGACCGAGGCGCATCTGTGGCTGATGCGCGGGGTGCATGGCCCGGTCTTCGAACAGGTCTTCGAGCACGAGTTCTACGCCGTCGCCGCCGAGGCCGCGGGGCACAAGCTGACCGAAACCACCCGGCTGGCCGCGCTGGCGCATTTCTGCACCACCGGGCTGGCCGAGGGGATCGCACCGCATCCCGACCACGCCTTCGACGCGGTGTTCTACCGCGACGCGCTCGCCTTCGCCGGGGTCGCGCCGCCGCCCCCCGGCGACACCGCCGCACTGCGCCGCCATTGGGCGGCTTGCGGCGTGCGCGCCGGGGCCCACGCCAATCCGCGGGCGTGGTTCGCCATGCACTGCGGCGTGAGCCTGCCCGACGCAGTGCTCTCGGCGCTTCCCGCCTTCCGCGCGGCCTCGGCCGACCTGGCCGGGGATGCGGGCCTTGCCGCGACGCTCCATCACCTCGCCACGCGGCCCGTTCCGGGGGCCGCGGCCTTGGACCCCAGCGCCCCCGAGGTCGAGGCCTTCCTCCTCGACCTCGCCCGCGCGCGCCGCCGTGCAGGCGATCCGGGCGCGGCCGAGGGGCTGCTGGGCCTGCTGCTCCACCATGACCCGCGCCACCCGCGCGCCTCGCTCGACCTGGCCGACCTCCTGCACGGCAGGACCGATCCGGGAACCGAGATCCAGCTGCGCAAATCCGTGCCCGCAGGCATGGACACCGGCGCCAACGCCATCACGCTGGCCGAATTGCTGGCGGCGCAGGGCCGCCTGCAGGACGCGCTGACGGTCGCCCGGACCTTCCCCGACACCCTGTTCGCGGATGTCGCCCTCAGCCGCCGCCGCCGCGATCTCGGGCGGGCGATCTTCGACGCGATCTGGCGCGATCTCGGCTCCTTCGTCGCGCGCATGTCGGTGGCCGAGGTGCAGGGCCTTCTGGCCGATGCCCTGACGCTCTTTACCCCGCCGTTCGAGGCCCCGCGCCGGTCGGACGCGATCCGCCGGGTGGCGGTCTTCACCAATGACGACATCTACCAGTGCAAGCTCTACCGCGCCGATCAGAAGATCGACCAACTGCGCGCCGCGGGCCTTGAGGCCGAGCTGTTCCACCAGGCCCACGACCTCGACCGGCTGCGCGACCGGCTCGACGCGTTCGACGCGGTCATCTTCGTCCGTGTGCCGGGTTTTCCGCCGGTGATCGACCTGATCGCCGCGGCCGCGCAGCAGGGTCTGGCGACCTTCTACGATTGCGACGACCTGATCTTCGACGCCGCCGTCTTTCCGCCGCCGCTTGCGAGTTACGCGGGCAGCATCACCCGCGCGGATCACGCGGCGATGGCCTGCGGCGTGCCGCTCTTCCGCCATGCCATGAGCCTCTGCGCGCATGGCATCGCCTCGACGCCCACGATCCGCGACGCGATGCAGGGCGTGGTGCGCAGCGGTCAGGTCTTCCTCCATCGCAACGCGCTGGGCCGCGCGCATATGCAGGTGCAGGGCCGCTTGGCGCGGCGCGAAAAAGCCCCCGGCGACAAGGTCGTCCTCCATTACGGATCGGGCACCAAGGCCCACAAGGCCGAGTTCACCGAGATCCTCGAGCCCGCCTTGGCCGAGGTGCTGGCCCGCCGCCCCGGCAAGGTCGAGGTCCGGCTGGTCGGCGATTTCCCGGCCTTCACCCGGCTGGATCCGGATCATCCCGACCTGCAGCTGATCCGCCCCACCTGGGATTTCGAGACCTATGTCGCCCAGCTGGCCGAGGCGGATATCGCCCTGTCGGTGCTGGCCCCCTCCGTGCTGACCGACGCGAAAAGCGAGATCAAGTGGATGGAGGCCGCGATGTTCGGCGTGCCCTCCGTCGTGTCGCCCACCGCCACCCTGTCCGAGGTGATCGAGGAGGGCGTCACCGGCTGTCTCGCCGCGGACAAGGACGCCTTCGTCGCCGCCATGCTGGCGCTGATCGACGACCCGGCCCGACGCGCGCGGATCGGCGGGGCGGCCCGCGCGCAGGTCCTGCGCGACTACAGCCTGCAGGTCATGGGCGCAGGCTTCGACGCGATGTTCGAGGCCGTGCGCCCCGCAGCCCGCGGCAAGACCCGCCTCATGATCGTCAATGTCTTCTACCCGCCGCAGGATATCGGCGGGGCCACCCGCGTGGTGCAGGACAATGTCGCCGACCTGTTGCGCCTGCATGGCGATGCCTACGAGATCGACGTGGTCGCCACGCTCGAGGGCGGCGAACGCCCCTACGAGATCCGCTGCCACGCCCGCGACGGCGCGCGCGTCTGGACGGTGACCGCGCGCGACGGCATCGACACCATGGCCGTGCAGGATCATCGCATGGGCGATGTCTTCGACCGGCTCCTGTCGCGGATCCGGCCCGACATCGTGCATGTCCATTGCATCCAGCGCCTGACCGCCTCGGTCACCGACACGCTGCGCCGGCGTGGCGTGCCCTATGTCGTCACCCTGCACGATGGCTGGTGGCTGTCGCCGCACCAGTTCATCGTCGCCCCGGATGGCACGCCCGAACCCTACGATTTTCGCCCCGAAGCCGCCGCAACCCTGCCTGTGCGCGCGCAGGTCACCCGCCGGGGTCTGGCGGGGGCCGCGGCCGTCCTCGCCGTGTCCGAGCCTTTTGCCGAGCTGCACCGCAAGGCCGGCCTGACCGCGGTCGAGACCGTCGAGAACGGCGTTTCGACCCTGCCCCAACGGGTGCCCGCGGGATCGGGGCGGGTGCGCCTCGGGCATATCGGCGGGGCCGCGCGGCACAAGGGCTTCCATCTTCTCAAGGCGGCGCTCCATGCCCGCCGCTTCGACGCGCTCGAGCTGGTCGTCGTGGACCACGGCCTGCCCCCCGGCCAGACCCGGCGGGAGGTCTGGAACGGCACGCCGGTCCTGTTCCTGCCGCGCAGCCCGCTGGCCGAGGTGGGTCGGGTCTACGGCCGCATCGATGTTCTGCTCGCACCCTCGACCTGGCCGGAAAGCTACGGCCTCGTGACGCGCGAGGCGCTGGCGCTGGGCCTGTGGGTGGTGGCCTCGGATCGCGGCGCGATCGGGGCCGACGTGAACGAGGGTGAAAACGGGTTCCGCGTCGATGTCTCGGATCACAGCGGCCTTGTCGCGGCGCTGTCGCGGATCGAGGCCGAGCCCGACCGGTTCCGCCAGCCGCCCGCCCCAGGTCAGGCCCTGCGCCGCTCGACCGATCAGGCCGAAGACCTGCACGCCGTTTACCGGCGCATCCTTGCCGCGCAACGCGGGTGAAGCGCCCGGCGCGCGGACCGGCCCGGACCACGCCCGTCAGAACACGAAATCATCCACCAGCAGCGCGCCCTCGGCCACCCCCTCCAGAAGGATCGTGCCCCCCGGCGTCGTCACCAGCATCCCGTCCTCCCGCGCCGTCAGGCTCAGCGCGCCCGCATCCGGGGCCAGCCCCGTCAGCTCGAGGACATCGGCAGCGGGGTCGAAATCGCGGATCAGGTCGTCGCCATGCCCCGCCGCAAAGACGAAGCGGTCGGCGCCGCCGCCGCCGAACATCGTGTCATTGCCGGTTCCGCCGTCCAGCCGGTCGTTGCCCGCCCCGCCGAACAGCCGGTCATCCCCCGCGCCCCCGATCAGCGTGTCGTTGCCGGTCGAGCCGAACAGCCCGTCCAGCCCGTCGCCGCCATCCAGCAGATCGTCGCCGCCATTGCCCTCCAGCCGGTCGTTGCCGCCCTCGCCGTAAAGCCGGTCGTCGTCCAGCCCGCCCTGCATCACGTCGGCGCGGTCGCCGCCGTAGAGCAGGTCGTTGCCCGCGCCGCCGCGCAGCGTGTCGAAGCCGTCGCCACCCCAGAGCGTATCGTTGCCGCCCTGCCCGACGGCGAAGTCGCTGCCCATCTCGCCCCACAGCCGATCGTTCTGGTCGCCGCCGTAGATGCTGTCGGCCTGCGCCCCGCCATAGATCACGTCATGGCCGAAATTGCCGTAGAGCCGGTCGAACCCGTCGCCGCCGTGGATCGTGTCGCCGTTCAGGTTGCCGCGGATCTCGTCATTGCCCGCGCCTCCCTCCATCCGGTCGCGGCCCTGTCCGCCGAACAGCGTGTCGTTGCCGCCTTCGCCGGTGATGGCATCGTCGCTGCTGCTGCCGGTGAACAGGTCGTTGTCGGGCGTGCCGTCGAACGACCCCTCGGGCAGAAGGCGCGGCGGCGGATCGAAGGGGATCGGGCTGCGGTTCGGCGCGGGCAGGATCGCGGCGATCACCTGTGCCGCCGTCAGGCTGGTCCCCAGCACTGTCTGCAAGACCAGCACCTCGCCCCGCCACGTCACGAGTGCGCCGTTGGACAGGGGCAGAACCGAGAGCTGCGACGGATCGTAGAGGAACGGCCAGGCCGACAGGTCAAGCCGGTCGCGCCCCGGTTCGAAATCGACGATCCTGTCGGTGACCCCGTCGCTGCGCAGGATGAAGAGGTCGTTGCCGCTGCCGCCGCTCAGGGTGTCCAGCCCGCCGCCATCCTCGAGGATGTCGTCACCCTGCCCCCCCTGCAGCAGGTCGTTGCCCGCCCCGCCGACAAGCATGTCGTTGCGCGCGCCCCCCGTGGTGCCGCCGCCACCGGGCTGCGCGATCAGCACCGACCCGCTGCGCCCGGTCTGAAAGGACAGCTCGGTCACACCCGCGCTGATCTCGGAAGACACGAACAGCCGCAGCCCGTCGCCGCTGGCGAAGCCGGCGATGGCGGTGACGTTCTCCAGCCCGCCGGCGTGGTCGTCGGGCAGAACGTTCATCAGCTGAAGCCGCCCGTGCGGCATCAGGACAAAGGCCGTCAGCCCGTCATCGCCGCCCGCCGCCATGACATAGGTAAAGCCGTTGGACTGCACCACGTTCAGGCTCTGGATGCCGCCGAACCGGGTGTCCAGCGTGTCGATCACATGGTCGGTCGGGATCAACTGCCCGCCGGGGCGCAGCTCCATCACCGTGATCGCGCCCGACAGCCCGACCCCGTCCGAGGGGGCCGAGCCGACCAGAACGAAGCTGCGCCCGCCGATCACGGCGGTGCCCAGCGCGGTGGGCGTCATGATGCCGATCCCCTCGGCAACGCCGAGGTTGCCGGTCGCAACCAGCCGGTCGGGCTCGATCCGGTAGGCGGTGACGCCGCTGTCCGTGACGCTGGCCCCGACAAGGTAATCGACCCCCGCAACCGTCAGCGTCTCCAGCGCAAAGACCGTGTCGGCATAGGTCGTCTCGGTGTCCTCGACCCCGAAGGCCCGTCTCAGCGTGCCGGTGGGCGTCAGGTCATAGGCGTCGATGGACCCCGCCCCGGCATTGGCGACGAACAGCCTGTTGCCACCCCATTGCCCGATGTCGAGAACGGTGCCCCCCGCGCCGCCGGCAAGCCCGCCCAGGCCCCCCGCCGCGCCAAGCGTGCCGTCGGGCGCCACCGCGAAGGAGGTCAGCCCCCCCTCCGCGTCGCCCGCCACCACCAGCCGCGGCCCCTCGGGCGTGTCGAGCAGGGTCAGCCTGTCCATCACGTCCGCGGCATAGGCCAGGTCGAAGGGCACGAAGTCGATCAGCACCGGCCCGCCCGGCCCGCCAAGCGCATAGGCCGCCACACCGCCACTCTGCCCCGAGATGGTGTAGAGCGTGCTGCCCTGCGCCGTCTCGTGGACCAGCAGATCGGTGATGCCGTGATCGAGCAGCCCCTGGAAGGATTGCGTCTGCCCGATCACACCGAGCGATGTCATGGCGGTCTCCGTGGCGAAGATGTCGCGCCATGGAATCGCCGCCCCGACGGGTGGCCGCTTGGCCGGATTGTGGAAGGCTCGGGCCGTTACCGCCCAATGCCAGCGAAAGGTTTAACCCTGTGCTCGCGCAAGGGTTGAGGAGTCCCTAGCGCAGGCTGCGCTTGTGGAGCTCGATCGCCTCGTCAAGGTCTTCGAAATACGAGAGTTTCCCGTGTTCCAGCAGCAGGGCCGCGCTGCAGAATTCCCTGAGCTCGGAAAGATTGTGGTTTACCATGATCGCGTCCGAGCTGGTCATCCGCTCATGGAACAGCGCGGCGCTGCGCGCCCGGAAGGCGGCGTCGCCCGCGCTCGTGACCTCGTCGATCAGGTAGATGTCGAACTTGATCCCCATCGACAGCCCGAAGGACAGCCGCGCCCGCATCCCCGCCGAATAGGTCCGCACCGGCATGTGGAAATGGTCGCCCAGCTGGGCGAAATCCTCGACGAAGGCGGTCAGCTCGGTGGTGTCCACGCCATAGACCCGCGCAAGGAACCGCACGTTCTGCGCGCCGGTCATCTGCGGATGCACCGACCCGGTCTGCCCGATCGGCCAGGAGATCGTGCCGTCGCTGACGACCTGGCCCGCGTCGGGCCGCATGTTGCCCGCGATGATCGACATAAGCGTCGACTTGCCCGCCCCGTTGCGCCCCAGAAGCGCAAGCGAGCGGCCGGTCTCGATGGTCAGCGTCAGATCGTCGATCACGAGCTTGCGCTGCCCGTTGACCTCGAACCCCTTGGTCAGGTTCTCGAAGCGGATCATCGCCGCACAGCCCTACTGCCGGTCGCGGATGCTGTAGTAGATCAGCGCCATGATCGCCCATCCCAGCGTCAGGAACAGAAAGGCGAAGCCCATGATCGTCCCGCGCCGGGGAAAGCCGGGGCTTTCGGGCAGGTTCGGCTGGATGAAGACCGCAAGGTAGCGGCTTTGCCGCGCCGCGTTGGTGCGCGCAAGATCGACCGCCGCAAGCGCGGCGCGATAGCTTTCCTCGGCGAACTGGCGGTCGACGACCAGCCCCTCGTAGGCGGCCATGAGCGTCGGGTAATCCTCGCCCTCGGCGCCGACATCCTCGGTTGCGAAATTCAGCCGTTCCTGCCCGATCCGGTCGCGGATCACCTGGATGCGCCGTTCGGCCTGCACCAGCCGCGGATCGTTGGGGTTGGTGGTGTTCTCCGACAGAAGGTCGAACTCGATCAGCGCCTCGGCCAGCTGCTGCTGGAGGTTGTTCAACACCCCCGTGCGCCCCTGCAGGTCGCTTTCGGGATCGACGATCTGGGTCTGGGTGCGGAACTGGGTCAGCGCCTCGCGCGCGGCGCGCAGCCGGGCGATGGCGGCCTCGAGGTCTTCTTCGGCGTAGCGCATCGAATCCGCCCGCGCCTGCTCGTTCAGCTCGTTGATGAGGGTCTGGCTCTCCTCGATGATCGCCCGCGCGATGTCCTGCGCGACCTGCGGCTCGAAGGCCAGCACCTCGAGCGCGATCAGCCCGTTGCCCTGCGAATAGGAGACGCGGACGACCTCGCGCCAATGGCTCACGAGGTCTTCGAGCGTGGCATCGGGGGACAGGGCAAAGACCGGATCGACGCCATGGGGGGCCGAGTAATGCCCGACAAGGTCGATGCGGTCCTGCAGCCGCCGCACCATCTCGGCGCTGGTGATGAACTCGAACAGGATGTCACCGTCCCGGCCGGGATTGCCCCCGGCGATCTGCGACAGCCCGCCCAGCAGGTCGGTGGCCGATCCGGCCTCTTCGCTGCGGACGGTGAAGCCGACGCTCGAGGCATATTGATCCTGCGCGAAGGTCTGAAGGTAGAAGCCGACCGCGAGCAGCGGCACCAGCACCAGCAGGAGGTAGGACAACACCAGCCCGAAATGCCGCCGCCTGAGCCGCGCGGGGCGGGCGTAGGGCCTGAAGGCGACGGGCGCGGATGTGCCGGAAGAGCTGTCGGGTGTCTGCGGCGACACCCCTCCGGGGGGCTTGTTCCCTGCCGCACCACCGGGGGCCGCGGGCCGCGGCGCCTGTGCCCCCGGACCGTCGGTCGGGGCGTCCTTCCGGGGTCCTGCTGCGTCGGACAAGGCTGGAACGCTGCCTTCGTGTTTGAACTCTACCCTGCCGTCATACATAGTCCGACCCAGCAAAGCCAGAGACTTGGCACCATACCGGAGGCGGACCTGAGCCCACGCCAGCCCCTGACAGCCGGACCGCGGCCGCGCCTGCCACGGGCGCAGCGCAGCTTTCCCGCGTTCCGCGCCATCCTCGCCCTGATGCTGCGCGAGATGTCGACGCTCTACGGGCGCACGCCCGGCGGCTATGTCTGGGCCGTGGCCCAGCCGGTGGGCGCGCTGGTGGTGATGACGATCGCCTTCACGATCCTTCTGCGCTCGCCGCCGCTGGGGAATTCCTTCATCCTGTTCTACGCCTCGGGCTACTTGCCCTTCACGGTCTACGCCACCGTTGCGCTGACCGTGCAGAACGCCATCCAGTTCTCGAAACAGCTGCTCTACTACCCGGCGGTGTCATGGCTGGACGCGATCATCGCGCGGTTCCTGCTGAACCTGCTGACCAGCATCACGGTCATGGTGATCGTCCTGTTCGGCATCCTGCAGCTGACCGAGGCCAGCGCGACCCTGTCGCCCGGTCCCATCGTCCTGTCGGTCCTTCTGGCCGCGCTGGTCGGCCTCGGGATCGGGACGCTGAATTGCCTGCTGACGGGGCTGTTCTCGGCCTGGGCGAATGTCTGGTCGATCATCACGCGGCCGATGATCCTGATCGCGGGGGTGCTCTTCATCTACGAGCACCTGCCCGAATGGTTCCAAGGCTACCTCTGGTATACGCCCTGGATCCACATCACCGGCCTGTCGCGGTCCGGGGTCTACGCGACCTATGACCCCACCTATATCTCGCTCACGGTCGTGGCGCTCTGGGCGCTTGTCCCGCTGTTCTTCGGCCTGCTGCTGCTCAGGCGGTTCCACAAGGACATCCTGAACCGCTAGCGCCTGTTGCGCAAAAGGGGGAACCGGTTTCGCGCGCCCCGAACATGCGAAATCAGATCGTTGAACCGGCCGCGCGGCGTCAGACCCTGTGATAGGGGGTTCCCGCCAGGATCTGCCCCGCGCGATAGAGCTGCTCGGCCAGCATCACCCGCACCAGCATGTGCGGCCAGACCATCCGCCCCAGCGAAATCGCCAGCGCCGCCTCGGCCCTGAGCGCGGGGTCAAGCCCGTCGGCCCCGCCGATGCACAGCGCCACGTCGCCCTGACCGGCATCGCGCGCCGCCCCCAGCCGCCCGGCGAACTCGGGCGAGGTCAGCTGCGCCCCGCGCTCGTCCATGATCCACAGCGCCGCGCCACGGGGCAGCGCGCGGCGCAGCAGCTCGGCCTCGGCGGCCATGCCGCCGCCCTTGCGGTCCTCGACCTCGACCACCTCGCCCAGCGTCAGGCCAAGCGCGCGGCCGCTCCGGTCGAAGCGTTTCAGGTAATCGTCGACAAGGTCTTTTTCCGGGCCGCCCCGCAGGCGCCCGACAACACAGAGGTGAACCCGCATCCGTCGCGGTTACTGCGACGTGGCGGTCGCGGGCATCCACATCTTCTCGAGCTGATAGAACTCGCGCACCTCGGGGCGGAAGATGTGAACGATCACGTCGCCCGTGTCGATCAGCACCCAATCGCCGGCCTCCTTGCCCTCGACCTTGGCCGACAGGCGGAACGCCTCTTTCAGTCGCTCGACAAGCTTCTCGGCGATGGCCGCCACCTGCCGCGAGGAGCGGCCCGAGGCAATGACCATGTGGTCGCCGATGGACGACTTGCCGCGCAGATCGATCTGCACGACATCTTCGGCCTTGTCGTCTTCGAGGGATGCGAGGATACGCTCGAGCAGCATGTCGCTGGTCAGCTCCTCGGTCTGGGCCGCATGGCTGGCCCCGTGGGCAGTGGTCTGGGCCACCGCATGGGTCTGTCCGGTCAGGACTCGATCCTCCTGCATTGCGCGCCTGCTCGTCCCCGACGCCGGGATGGCGTCAATGTAGCATCGCGCGGGTGTCATCTCAACCTGTGCCGGATGTCCCGTGCCGCCCCCTCCATCGGCATGAATCCGCCGCGCTTCATCCACAATATCCTGCGCAAATGGGCAAATCTTGGGGATAAAGCCGCTCAAAATGCCATATTCGGTGGCTGCCCGTTGACTCGGCCTGCGACGAGGGGGGTAGGATGCCGCCCCAACACCCCGCCGCGACCGCAAGGACAGGCTGATGCACTTCAACCGGCTGCGCCTCAATGGCTTCAAGAGCTTCGTGGACCCGACCGACCTGATCATCCAGGAGGGTCTGACCGGTGTCGTGGGGCCGAACGGCTGCGGCAAGTCCAACCTGCTCGAGGCGCTGCGCTGGGTGATGGGCGAGAATCGCCCCACCGCCATGCGCGGCGGCGGGATGGAGGACGTGATCTTTGCCGGGGCCGCCACCCGCGGCGCGCGCAACTACGCCGAGGTGGTGCTGCAACTCGACAATTCCCAGCGCCTCGCGCCCGCGGGCTTCAACGACGAAGACACGCTCGACATCACCCGCCGGATCACCCGCGACGCGGGCTCGGCCTACAAGCTGAACGGCAAGGACGTGCGCGCGCGCGACGTGCAGATGCTGTTCGCCGATGCGTCGACGGGGGCGCATTCGCCCGCGCTGGTCCGGCAGGGCCAGATCTCCGAGCTGATCAACGCCAAGCCGCGCGCGCGCCGCCGCGTGCTGGAAGAGGCCGCGGGCATCTCGGGCCTGTATCAGCGCCGGCACGAGGCCGAGCTGAAGCTGAAGGGCGCGGAAACCAACCTCGCACGTGTCGAGGACGTGCTGGAACAGCTCGCCTCGCAGCTCTCTTCGCTGGCCCGGCAGGCCCGGCAGGCGCAGCGCTACCGCGAGATCGGCGCCGAGCTGCGGCAGGCCGAGGGGCTGCTGCTCTATCTCCGCTGGCGCGACGCGCAAGAGGGGCAGGGCCGCGCCGAGGCCGTTCTGCGCGAAGCCCTGACCGCCGCCGCCCGCGCCGAGACCGCCGCCCGCACCGCCGCCGCCGCGCGCGAGGGCGCGGAGGACACCCTGCCGCCGCTGCGCGAGGAAGAGGCCATCGCGGGCGCGCTTCTGCAACGCCTCGTGCTGGAGCGCGACAGTCTCGACGGCGACATCGCCCGCGCCCGCGACGCGGTGACGACGCTCGAGGGGCGGCTCGACCAGCTGGCCCGCGACATCGACCGCGAGGGCGCGCTGAACGCCGATGCGGGCGACAGCATCGCCGCGCTGGAAGAGGAACGCCTCGGCCTACAGGCCGAGACCGAGGGGCAGGACGACGCGCTCGAGGCGGCCCTTGCCGCCGCCGAGGAGGCCGCCGAGGTCTTGCGCACCCGCGAGCAGGACCTGAGCGACGCCACCGAAGAGGCCGCGCGCCTTGCCGCGCGCCACCAATCCGCCGAGCGCCGCGTGACCGAGGCCGAAAAGGCCCGCGCCCGCCACGCCGCCGAGGCCGAAACCGCCACCCGTGCCGCCGCCGAGGCGACCGAGCGGCTTGCCGGTGTCGTGCGCGAGCACGAGGCCGCGGGCGACGCGCTCGAGGCCGCGCGCGATCTGGCCGCCCGCGCCGAGGATACGCTGGCCGAGACCGAGGCCGCCCGCGCCGAGGCGCAGATCGACGAGACCGAGGCGCGCAGCGCCCGAGCCGATGCCGAGGGGCGTGCCGGCACGCTCGAGGCCGAGGTCGCCGCGATGACCCGCCTGCTCGACCGCGAGCGTGGGGCAGGCGATCAGCTCCTCGACCGCATCACCGTCACGCCGGGGTTCGAGGCGGCACTTGGTGCCGCGCTCTCCGACGACCTGAGGGCAGGCGAGTCCGGCGCCGCCGGCGGCACCGGCTGGACCGGCCTTGCGCCCTATGACAGCGCCGCGCCCCTGCCCGCGGGCGCGCGCCCCATCGCCGAGGTGGCGCAGGGCCCCGCGCTTCTGGCGCGGCGGCTCTCGCAGACCGGCCTTGTCGACCGCGCCGAGGGCGCGCGGCTTCAGCCGCTGTTGCAGCCCGGTCAGCGCCTCGTCAGCCGCGAGGGCGACCTGTGGCGCTGGGACGGCTATGCCGTCGCCGCGGCCGATGCCGTTTCGACCGCCGCGCGGCGGCTCGAGCAGGTGAACCGCCTGACCGAGCTGCGCGCCGAGGCCGAGGAGGCCGCCGCCCGCGCCGCCGAGGCGCGCGATGCCCACGAAGACCTCGCTGCGCGGCTTGCCGCCCTGACCGAGGCCGACCGCGCC
>JAOARA010000429.1 GCA_025211115.1 Roseicyclus sp.
AACTCCCACGGGTTGCCGGGGGCGTCGATCAGGTGCTCGTGCTTGATCGCGTGCAGCCGGTCCGAGACCCAGGCCACGCCATAGCCGTGGCGCGAGAAGACCTTGTAGGGCGAGACGACATAGCCGTCGATGTCGTAGCTCTCGATGTCGAGCCGCCCGTGGGCCGCGTGCTGGATGCCGTCGCCGATGATGATGCAGTCAGGCGCGACGCGCCGGATCGCGGCGGCGACGGCACCCACGTCCACACCCATGCCGGTCACGGGCGAGGTGTGCAGGATGGTGGCGACGCGGGTGTCGGGGGTGATCTCGGGGATATAGGCCTCGGGGCCGACGCAGCCGGTGGCGTCGTCATGGGCGACGAGGACGTGCGGCTTGCCCGTCACCTCGGCCCAATGCTTGGCGGCGGACCGGGTGGCGGGATGCTCGAGGGTCGAGCCGAGGACACGGCCCGGTTCGGTGCCGACGATGGCGGTGCGGATCAGGCGGAACAGAAGCTCCGTCCCGCTTTCGCCGACGAAGAAGCGCCCGTGCGGCGCGTTGAAGAAGACGGCCATGTCGGCCTTGGCCTTGTCGATCAGCGCGACGAGGGCGTGGGCCGCGGGGTTGTCGCGGCCCTGGTTGTCGGGGATGGCCGCGAATTTCGCGGAGGTTTCGACCACGGAATTCAGCGTCAGCGCGCCGCCCGCGTTCTCGAAGAAGACGCGCGGCCCCTCGAAGGGGCAGGTGTCGACATGGGCGAAACGGCCGCGGACGGCCTCCATCAGGCCGGGTTTCTCGGTGAGCATCGGGGTTTCCTCAGGGCTCAGGGTGTGGGCATTTTCCAGGTGGCCGTCGCATGGGCGGCCAGCTTTCCATCGCTCGAATAAAGCTTGCTTTCCATGAAGGAAAGGGACCGTCCGCGCCTGGTGAAGCTTCCCTCCACGGTCACGGTTCCCTCGGTCACGGGGCGGATGAACTGGACCTTCAGCTCGATCGTCGCGCCGGGGCCCGCGACCTTGGCGACGAGATGGCCCATCGAGATATCCATCGCGCTGCACATGACGCCGCCATGCAGGCTGCCCTGCGGGTTGCGGACCATGTCGGTCACCGGGAAGGTGACGCGGCAGGTGGTTTTCTCGGCGTCCGGCGCGCCCTCGGGCAGGTAGGCGAAGGAGAGGTCGAGGAAGCGCGCGAGGAAGAACCGCTCGAAGGCCTGTTCGTGGTCGTCCAGCGCGCGGTCCAGATGCGCCCGCGCGCTGTCGGTGTCGATGCGTTTCGGTGCGTCGGGCATCACGCGCCCACGAAGTTCGGCTTGCGCTTCTCGAGAAAGGCGCGGCGGCCCTCGATGTAGTCGGCGCTGTCGAAACAGGCCTTCACGCGGGCGGCGCATTCCTCGAGATCGCGCTGGCTCTCGGGGGCGACGGTCTGGCCGACGATGTATTTCACCGAGGCCACCGTCATCGGCGCATTGGCCGCGATCATCTCGGCGGTTTCCTGTGCGACGCGGCCCACGTCCTCGGCGGGCACGACACGGTTCACGAGGCCCATCATCCGCGCCTCTTCGGCGTCGAAGCGGCGGGCGGTGAAGAAGATCTCCTTGGCGAAGGAGGGGCCGACGACATTCACGAGGCGGTTGATCCCCTCGAACCCGTAGCCGAGGCCGAGTTTCGCCGCCGGAATGGCGAACTGCGAGTTCTCGCCGCAGATGCGCAGGTCGCAGCTGAGCGACAGCGCCACGCCGCCGCCGACGCAGAAGCCGTCGATCTGGGCGATGGTGGGTTTCGGGAAGGCCTCGATCAGGTCGTAGACGCGCTTGGTGGTGGCGTTGTAATGGGCCACGGCCTCGGCCGAGGCGCGCTCGCTTTCGAATTTCGACACGTCCGCGCCCGAGACGAAGGCCTTGCCGCCCGCGCCCGACAGGATGAGGATGCGCACGCTGTCGTCAGCGGCGAAGCGGGTCGCGGCGGCCTCCACCGCCTCCCACATCTCGAGCGAGACGGCGTTCCGCTTTTCCGGCTGGTTGAAGATGATGCGGGCGATCTCGCCCGACTGCTCGGTGAGGATCTTGTCGGTCATGGTCTGTGTTCCTGTGGGTCAGATGGCGCCGGAGGCTTTCATCGCGGCGATCTCGGCATCGGAATAGCCGATCTCGGCGAGGATATCGGCGGTGTGCTGCCCGGCCGTGGGGGGCGGGGCGGCGATGCGGCTTGGGGTGCGGCTCATGATGATGGGCTGGCCGACCAGTTCGGTCTCGCCACGTTCCTGGCTGGTGACGGGCTGGGCCAGCCCGAGGTGGCGCACCTGCGGCGTGGCGAAGACCTGGGAGATGTCGTTGATCTCGCCCGCGGGCACGCCGGCCTCGATCAGCGTGTCGATCCAGTGGGCCGTCGGGTTCAGCGCGATGATATCGGCGATCTCGCCGTTCAGCGCATCGCGGTTCTTGGAGCGGTCGGGCGCGGTCTTGTAGCGGTCGTCCTCGATCCAGTCGGCGCGGTCGAGCGCCTTGGCAAAGCGTTGCCAGATGACCTCGCCGGCGACGGCGATGTTCATGAAGCCGTCTTCGGTGGCGAAGACGCCGGTTGGAATGGTCGTGGGGTGGTTGTTGCCCGCCTGTCCCGCGATCTCGCCGTTCATCAGCCAGCGCGCGGCCTGGAAATCGAGCATGAAGACCTGCGCCTGGAGGAGGGAGGTCTGAACCCATTGGCCACGGCCCGAGCTTTGCCGCTCGAAGAGCGCGATCAGGATGCCCTGGGCGGCGAACAGCCCCGCACAGAGATCGGCGATGGGGATGCCCACGCGCATCGGACCGCGGCCCGGCTCACCGGTGATTGACATGAGGCCGCCCATCCCTTGCGCGATCTGGTCGAAGCCGGGGCGGTCGGCCAGCGGGCCGTCCTGTCCGAAGCCCGAGATCGAGGCGTAGATCAGGCCGGGGTTGGTCTGGCTGAGGGTGTCATAGTCGATGCCGAGGCGTTTCTTCACGCCGGGGCGGAAATTCTCGACGATGATGTCGGCGGTGTCGGCGAGGCGACGGAAGGCCGCGATCCCCTCCTCGGACTTGAGGTCGAGCGTGAGGCTGCGCTTGTTGCGGTGCAGGTTCTGGAAATCCGGGCCGGAGCGCGGGCCGCCGAACTGGGCGGCGTCGACAGGCGCCTCGATCTTGATCACGTCCGCGCCCCAGTCGGCCAGCTGCCGCACGCAGGTCGGCCCCGAGCGCACCCGCGTCAGATCGAGCACGCGCAACCCGTTGAGCGCGGTGCTGGCGGCGGCCGATCCCCCTTGCGGATCGGTGGTGCCGGTTGCGGTGTCGAGCGGCTGCTTTGCAGGCGAAGACATGGTCCCTCCCCGTGGATCACAAGCTGGAACCGATGTATGACATTGTCCGACACATGACAATCAAAATGTTGATTGTTGACAAAATACGAGGGTGGAGGTCAGGTGCGGCCATGACGACAGGGGCAAGATCCATAGGACGGCGCGCGACGCTGGCGGTCGAGGTTCGGGGCGAGATCGAACGCATGATCGTCGAGGGCGAACTGGCCGCGGGCGAAAAGCTGAACGAGTTGACGCTGTCTTCGGCGATGGGCGTCAGCCGCGGCACGGTGCGCGAGGCGATCCGGTCGCTGGCCGACAGCGGGCTGATCGACCTGATCGCCAACCGGGGTGCCTTCGTTCACGAGACGACGCTGGCCGAGATCCGCAACCTCTACGACCTGCGGGGGGCGAGATTCGCCATGGCCTGCGCGGCGACGGCGCGGCGCGTGGGCGAGGGGAGCGAGCCGAAGCTCGTCGCGCTTCTGGAGCAGAACCTCGAGCAGATGCGCGAGACCCTTGGGCAAGGCGACCCGGCGCGCTACTACGCGCTCAACATCGAGTTCCACGACCTGCTGTTGCAGGGCGCGGCCAATCCCAAGGCCAAGACGATGTATGACAACCTCGTCAAGGAGATGCACCTGTTCCGGCGCAAGGGCCTGTCGGTGGCGACCAACATCGCCCGCTCGATAGACGAACATGCCGCGATCACCCGCGCCGTGGCCGCCGCCGACCCCGAGGGGGCGCGGGTGGCCGCATTGGCGCATATCACCGGCGGGTTCGCCCGCTACATGACCATGGCCGAGGCCGACAGCCCGATCGGGGGCTGAGGCGGCACGGATGACGACAGAAGACAGGACGAGACGATGACCAACCCGCTTTACGACGCGCTGTTCGCCCCGCACGAGGGACAGGAGACCGTGTTCCTGCACCTGCCCGATGGCGGCAGGCTGACCCATGCGGGGTTCCTGTCGCAGGCGCGGCGGACGGCGAACGCGCTGACCGCGATGGGCGTGGTCCCCGGCGACCGCGTCGCGGTCCATGTCGAGAAATCGCCCGAGGCGCTGGCGCTATACGCGGCCTGCATCATGGCCGGCGTGGTCTTCCTGCCGCTCAACACGGCCTATACGGCGAAGGAGCTGGAGTATTTTGTCGGCGACAGCGGCGCGGCGCTGTTCGTCTGCGACCCGTCCGAGGAAGGGGCGATGACGCCCATCGCCGGGGCCGCCGGGGCGCGGCTTCTGACGCTGGGCGGTGACGGGGCAGGCAGCTTGAGCGATGCGGTGGCGGGGCAGGGCGACGCGTTCGCCCCCGTCGCCCGCGGCGAGGATGACCTGGCCGCGCTGCTTTACACGTCGGGCACAACGGGGCGCTCGAAGGGCGCGATGCTGACGCAGAAGAACCTGCTGTCGAACGCGCAGGCCCTTGTCGACTGCTGGCGCTTCACCGACCGCGACGTCCTGCTGCACGCGCTGCCGATCTTTCACAGTCATGGGCTGTTCGTGGCCACGAACGTGATGTTGCTGGCGGGCGGGGCGATGATCTTCCTGCCGAAATTCGACCTCGAGACGGTCTTGGCCAAGCTGCCGATGGCGACCAGCATGATGGGCGTTCCGACCTTCTACACGCGGCTTCTGGACGATGCGCGCTTCGATCAGGCGCTGACGGCGCATATGCGGCTCTTCATCTCGGGCTCGGCGCCGCTGCTGGCGGAAACCCACCGCCAGTTCGAGGCGCGCACCGGGCATCGCATCCTCGAGCGCTACGGGATGACCGAGACCTCGATGAACACCTCGAACCCCTATGACGGCGACAGGCGCGCGGGCACCGTGGGCTTTCCGCTGCCGGGCGTCGAGGTGCGGGTCTGCGACCCCGAAAGCCGGGCCGAGCTGCCGGTGGGCGAAACGGGGATGCTGCATGTTCGCGGGCCGAACGTGTTCCAGGGCTACTGGCAGATGCCCGAGAAGACCCGCGAGGAGTTGCAGGAGGACGGCTGGTTCCTGACGGGTGACCTCGCCCGGATCGACGCGGACGGGTATGTGACCATCGTCGGGCGCGGCAAGGATCTGATCATCTCGGGCGGCTACAACATCTATCCCAAGGAGATCGAGCTGTTCCTTGACGCGCAGCCCGGCGTGAAGGAAAGCGCGGTCATCGGCGCGCCGCATCCCGATTTCGGGGAAAGCGTGGTGGCGGTGCTGGTCCCCGAGAACGGGGCCGAGATCGACCTTGCCG
>JAOARA010000430.1 GCA_025211115.1 Roseicyclus sp.
GCGCGAGGTGTTCTGCGGCCTGACCGGCATCATCTGGCTGCATCGCAAGATGCAGGATGCGTTCTTCCTTGTCGTGGGCTCGCGCACCTGCGCGCATCTGCTGCAATCGGCGGCGGGCGTCATGATCTTTGCCGAGCCGCGCTTCGGCACCGCGATCCTCGAGGAAACCGACCTGGCCGGCATGGCCGACGCGAATGATGAGCTTGACCGCGAGGTCGCGCGCCTTCTGTCGCGGCGCCCCGACATCAAGCAGCTGTTCCTCGTCGGCTCCTGCCCGTCCGAAGTGATCAAGCTCGACCTCGCCCGCGCGGCGGAGCGTCTGACACAGATCCACGCCCCCCATGTGCGGGTGCTGAACTATTCCGGCAGCGGCATCGAGACGACCTTCACCCAGGGTGAAGATGCCTGTCTCGCCTCGATGGTCCCGGTCCTCCCCCGGACCGAGGCGCGCGAGTTGCTGCTTGTGGGTGCCCTGCCGGATGTTGTCGAGGATCAGGCCGTCGGCCTGCTCAGCAAGATGGGCATCGGCCCGATCCGCGTGCTGCCCGCGCCGCGCAGCGCGGATGCGCCCGGTGTGGGGCCGAACACCGTCTTCGCCTGCCTGCAGCCGTTCCTGGGCGACACCGCCGCCGCACTGGAGCGCCGCGGCGCGCGGATGATCCAGGCGCCTTTCCCCTTCGGCGAAGAGGGCACGACCCTCTGGCTCAAGGCCATCGCGGACGAGTTCGGCGTCGATGACGCCACGTTCGACGCGGTCACCGCCGCCCCCCGTGCCCGCGCGCGGACGGCCATCGCCAACGCCTCCGCGCATCTGCGCGGCAAGACGATCTTCTTCATGCCCGACAGCCAGCTGGAAATCCCGCTGGCCCGTTTCCTGACCCGCGAATGCGGGATGGAGGCGGTCGAGATCGGGCAGCCCTTCATCCACAAGGGCCTTGTCGGCCCCGACCTCGACCTGATCCCGGCCGGCCCCACGATTTCCGAGGGGCAGGACGTCGACAAGCAGCTCGACCGCGTCCGCGCGGCGCGGCCCGACCTGACCGTTTGCGGCCTCGGCCTTGCCAACCCGCTCGAGGCCGAGGGGCTGACGACGAAATGGGCGATCGAACTGGTCTTCACGCCCGTGCATTTCTACGATCAGGCCGGTGACCTTGCGGGGCTCTTCAGCCGCCCGATCCGCCGCCGCGACCTCCTGAAACTGGAGGCGGGCGCATGAAACTGACCGTCTGGACCTACGAAGGCCCCCCGCATGTCGGCGCGATGCGTGTCGCCACCGCGATGAAGGGTCTGCATTACGTGCTGCACGCCCCGCAGGGCGACACCTATGCCGACCTGCTGTTCACCATGATCGAGCGGCGCAACCATCGCCCGCCGGTGACCTACACCACCTTCGAAGGCCGCGACCTGGGCGAGGATACCGCCGGTATCTTCAAGCAGACCTGCCAGGACGCCTATGACCGCTTCAAGCCGCAGGCGATCATCGTCGGTGCCTCCTGCACCGCGGAGCTGATCCAGGACGACCCCGGCGGCCTGGCCGAGACGATGGACATTCCCGTGCCCGTCGTGGCGCTGGAACTGCCCAGCTACCAGCGGAAGGAAAACTTCGGCAGCGACGAGACCTTTTACCAGCTGGTGAAGGCATTGGCCGGCCCGGTGGAGAAGACGCCGGAGATCACCGCGAACCTGATCGGCCCCCTCGCGCTTGGCTTCCGCCACCGCGACGACATCGAAGAGGTGAAGGGCCTGCTCTACGAGATGGGCATCGGCATCAATGTCGTCGCCCCCTTCGACGCGACGCCCCATGACCTGACCCGGCTGGGCGCGGCCCACGTCAACATCCTGATGTATCCCGAACATGCCGAAACCGCCGCCCGCCACATGGAGCGCGCGCTCGGCATCCCCTACACTAGGACGGTTCCCATCGGCGTCGGCGCGACCCATGATTTCGTCGCGGAAGTGGCTCGACTCTGCGGTGTAGAGCCGAAAAAAGACCTCTCCCGCCTGCGCCAGCCCTGGTGGTCGAAGTCGGTGGACTCCACCTACCTGACCGGCAAGCGCGTGTTCCTGTTCGGCGACGCGACCCATGTGAAAACCGCCGCCCGCATCGCACGCGACGAGATGGGCTTCGAGGTTGTGGGCCTTGGCTGCTACAACCGCGAGTTCGCCCGCGACATCCGCGCCCTGGGCAAGGACTTCGGCCTCGATCCGCTGATCACCGACGATTACCTCGAGGTCGAGAAGGCCATCGAGGAGGCCGCGCCCGAGATGATCCTCGGCACCCAGATGGAGCGGCATATCGGCAAGCGCCTCGGCATCCCCTGCGCGGTGATCTCCGCGCCGGTCCATGTGCAGGATTTCCCCGCCCGCTACTCCCCCCAGATGGGCTGGGAAGGGGCGAACGTGATCTTCGACACCTGGATTCACCCGCTGGTGATGGGGCTGGAAGAGCACTTGCTGGCGATGTTCCGCGAGGATTTCGAGTTCCACGACGAGGCCGGGGCCAGCCACCATGGCGGGCACGCGCCCAGATCGGTTGCCGAAGCGCCGGTGGCAGTGGTTGCTCCCGAAGGCCGTATTTCCGGGAAGATGAAGGACGAGGTCGCGCCCGAAGCGACCGGGTCCGACGTCATGGTCTGGCTGGCCGATGCCGAGCGCGAGTTGAAGAAGATCCCCTTCTTCGTGCGCGGCAAGGCCAAGCGGAACACCGAGAAATTCGCCGCCGAAAAGGGCGTGACCGAGATCAGCGTCGACACGCTTTACGAGGCCAAGGCCCATTATGCGCGGTGACGGGGATCATATCCCCGGTTACCGGGTCGTGATCGTCACGCTGGACAGCCACGCGGCTGGCCCGGCGGCGCGCGTCTCGGAGCGGCTGGCGGGCGAGTTCCCCGGCCTGAACGTCAGCGTTCACGCCAGCGCCGAATGGGCCGAGAACCCCGCCGCCCTGGAAGAGGCGCGGATCGCCGTGCGGCATGGCGACATCATCGTCGCCAACCTGCTGTTCATCGAGGAACATATCACCGCGATCCTGCCCGAGTTGCAGGCGCGGCGCGATCACTGCGACGCGATGATCGGCGTGATTTCCGCGAAAGAGGTCGTCCAGCTGACCCGGATGGGCGAGCTGGACATGATGAAGCCCGCCACCGGGCCGATGAAGCTTCTGAAGAAGCTGCGCGGCTCGAAGGAGCCTTCGGCGAATTCCGGCGAGAAGCAGATGAAGCTGCTGCGCCGCTTGCCCAAGATCCTCAAGTTCATCCCCGGCAAGGCGCAGGACCTGCGCGCGTGGTTCCTGACCATGCAATACTGGCTGGGCGGCTCGGACGACAATGTCGAGCAGATGGTGCGCTTTCATGTCGGCAGCTACGCGACCGACCGCGCGTTCAAGGGCGCCAAGGCCGCCGCGCCGATAGATTACCCCGAAGTGGGGCTTTATCACCCCGACC
>JAOARA010000431.1 GCA_025211115.1 Roseicyclus sp.
AGGGCTACACGCCGGGCGAAACCGGCATGGACCGCTGGATCGACTGGGAAAAGGGCGAATTCATCGGGCGCGACGCGGCCTTGGCCGAGCGTGACGGGAACGGGCCGGCGAAGCGGCTCGTCACGCGGGAAATCGCCGCCGAGGGTGCCGACGCCAGCGGGTTCGAGCCGGTCTGGGCGGGCGAGGCCCGCATCGGCTTCGTCACCTCGGGCGGCTACGGGCACACGACCGGCAAGTCGCTCGCCATGGCGCTGGTCGATGCGGCCCATGCCGCGCCGGGCACGGCGCTGTCGGTCCATGTGGTCGGCGTGGAACGCGCGGCAACGGTCATCCCGCCCTCGCCCTACGACCCCGAGGGGCGCGCGATGCGCGGTCTGCCCGCAGCGGAACCGGCGTGACCGCCGCCGAGATCTCGCGCGGCCCCCGGCGGCGGGGCCGTGCGCAGGGCACCGCCCCGCCCCGCATGCGCGACACCGAGTATCGGCGCTTGCGCAACCCCTTCCCGGTGATGAACGCCGTCTCCGACGACGAGGCGGCGGCGATGCACGCCGCGGCGCTGCGGCTGCTGGAAGAGCTGGGGATGAAGGTGCTTCTGCCCGAGGCGCGGCAGCTCTTCCGACAGGGCGGCGCGCGGGTGGAGGGCGACATGGTCTTCATCGGCCGCGACATGGTCGAGGCGGCCCTCGCCACCGCGCCGCGGTCGCTCCATTGCCACGCGGGCGCGCCCGAGCGCGACATCACGCTCGAACCCGGCGCGCTCACCTTCCAGCCCGGCGCGGGCGCGCCCCATGCGACCGACCTCAAGCGCGGCCGCCGCCCCGGTTCGGCCAGCGACTACCGCGACTACACCCGCATCGCGCATCACTACGACGTGTTCCAGATGATGTCCCCCTCGGTCGAGCCGCAGGACGTGCCCCCCCATCTGCGCCACTATTTCACCACCCGCACCCAGCTGGAGCTGACCGACAAGTTCCCCTTTCTCTTCGCCCGCGGCACGCCCCAGACCCTCGACAATTTCGAGATGCTGGCGATGGCCCGCGGCCTCTCGGACGAGGATTTCCGCAGCGCGGTCCACGGCTACACGATCATCAACACCAACAGCCCCCGCACGCTGGATGTGCCGATGGCACAGGGGCTGATCGACTTCGCGCGCCATGGGCAATTGTCCATCGTCACACCCTTCACACTGATGGGGGCGATGGCGCCCATCACGGTGGCGGGCGCGATCACGCTGTCCCATGCCGAATGCCTTGCCGCGATCACGCTGACGCAGCTCGCCCGCCCCGGCGCGCCGGTCTGCTACGGGACCTTCACCTCGAATGTCGACATGCGCTCGGGCGCGCCCGCGCTGGGAACGCCCGCGCATTTCCACGCCTCGCTGATGGCGGGGCAGATGGCGCGCATGCTGGGCCTGCCCTGGCGCTCGGCGGCGGGCTCGGCCGCCAACAGCAACGACGCGCAGGCCGCGAACGAGAACCAGTTCGGCCTCTGGGGCTGCCTTCTGGCGGGGGCCACGGTGATCATCCATTCCGCGGGCTGGCTGGAGGGCGGGCTGACGGTGTCCTACGAAAAGCTCATCACCGACGTGGAGGTTCTGAACATGGTCGCCGAGCTCTGCGCCGGGGCCAGCGCCGGGCCGGATGAGATCGGCTTCGACACCGCGCTGGCCGCCGTGGCCCCCATGGGCCATTTCTTCGACGCGCCGCAGACCATGGCGCGCTACGCCACCGAATTCTACGAACCGGTCGTCCATGACTACGCCAATTTCGGCAGCTGGACCGAGCGCGGCGCGCCCGACGCCACGACGCGGGCGACCGCCGTCTGGGAAGCGATCCTCGCTGCCCCTGCGCAGGTCATGGCCCCGCCCGACCGGCTTGCCCGGCTGGACGCCTTCATCGCCCGGCGCAGTGCCGAGGGCGGCGCGCCGCCGGAAAGCTGAGGCCATGACCACGGACCCCACCGACGACAGCCTGCCCGGCAACACCAAGGTCACGCGCGAGGACTGGCTGCGCGTGGCGATGGAACTGCTGGTCGAGGACGGCGTGTCCGAGGTGAAGATCCTGACCATCGGCGACCGGCTGGGCGTCTCGCGCTCGTCCTTCTACTGGTATTTCAAGAGCCGCAAGGATCTGCTCGCGCAGCTTCTCGACGAATGGGAACGGACCAACACCGGCATCCTGATCGCCCACACCCGCCTGCCCGCCGAGGAAATCATCGACGCGGTCAACGGCTTCTTCCTGTGTGTCGTGGACCCTTCGGGCTTCAACCACCGGCTCGATTTCGCGGTCCGCGAATGGGCTCGCCGCGATCCGCAGGTGCGCGCGGTGATCGACCGCTCCGACACCGCCCGGACACGGGCGCTGGCCGAGATGTTCGCCCGCCACGGCTACCCGCCCGACGAGGCCGACATTCGTGCCCGCGTCCTCTATTACCAGCAGATCGGCTATTACGCGCTCGAGTTGAACGAAACGCTCGAGGAACGCCTTTCGCGGGTTCCGGCCTATCTGCAGGCCTTCACCGGCGTCCGCCCCCGCCCCGAGCAGGTCGCCTGGTTCAATGACCGCGCAAGGGCCTTCGCCGCGGACTAGCCGGTGACGCGTCGCCAAGGGTCGCTGCGGGCTTGGTCGCCGCCGGTCCGTGGTATAGCGTCCAGCCGGAATCGGGGCGCAACTCAACCGCACAGCCCGCTCACCAAGGGAGGATGAACCGAGATGACGCGACACGCTTTTCTCAACCTCGGCGCTGCGGCGCTTGTGCTGGGGGTTTGGGGTGGGGCCGTTTCGGCGCAGGAGGTGACGCTGCGGCTGCACCAGTTCCTGCCGCCGCAGGCGGTTGTGCCGATGCATGTGCTGGATGTCTGGGCCGACGGGATCGAGGAGGCATCAGAGGGCCGGATCGAGATCCAGCGCTTTCCCGCCATGCAGCTGGGCGGCGCGCCGCCGCAGCTGATCGACCAGGTGATCGACGGCACCGTCGACATCGTCTGGACCGTCGCGGGCTACACGCCGGGCCGCTTCCCGCGCACCGAGGTCTTCGAGCTGCCCTTCATGATGGAAGGCTCGGATGCCGAGGCGACCAGCCGCGCCTATTGGCGGCTGGCGCAGGACACCATGATGGACACGGATTTCGCCGATTTCCACGTCCTCGGCCTCTGGGTGCATGGCCCCGGCCTGATCCATTCCTCCGACCCGATCGAGACGGTCGCGGACCTGAACGGCGTCAAGCTGCGCGCCCCCACCCGCGTGACCAACATGATGTTCACCGAACTGGGTGCCACCGCCATCGGCATGCCGGTCCCCGCCGTGCCCGAGGCGCTGAGCCAGGGCGGCATCGACGCCACCGTCATCCCCTGGGAGGTCACCGCGGCGCTGCGCGTCTCGGAGCTGGTGGACAACCACACCGGCTTCGGCGAGGCCTCGCTCTACACCACCTCCTTCATCTTCGCGATGAACCAGGCGGCCTATGACGCGATGCCCGCCGATCTGCAGGCC
>JAOARA010000432.1 GCA_025211115.1 Roseicyclus sp.
CCCCAGACCCAGAGGTCCGCACCCCGCGCCCGTTCCAGCATCTCCACCGCCTCGACGCGCCGCACCACCGCCCCGCCGCAGCATTGGCCCAGCGCCGGGCCCAGCGGAAACCGCCGTTCGGCGTAATCCGCCCCATCCGCCAGCATCTGCCGGGCGAGGCGCATCGCCTCCCACTCCAGTGCGCCGCCGCCGATGGTGCCCTCGATGCCATCCCCGCGCACCAGCATCGCCGCCCCTTCCTCGCGCGGGGCGGAGCCCTGCACGGCCACCACGCTGACCCGAACGCCGCTCCTGCGCCCCGCGCCCGGTCGACGGCGGCCAGCACCGCCTCGGCGGTCGCGGGGGCCTGCAGGGCGGGATACTGCGGCCCGCAGGCCGCGCAGGTGTCCGACAGTGCCATCAGCACGGAAATCCCCAGCATGAAGGGCGGCTCGCCCACCGCCTTGGAGCGATAGATCGTCTCCTCCCGGTTCGCGCCGTCCCACAGCGCCACGTTGAAGATGTCGGGCCGGTCCGAACAGGCCGGGATCTTGTAGGTCGACGGCGCGTGCGTGCGCAGCGCGCCCTTGCCGTCCCAGACCAGCTCCTCGGTCGTGAGCCACCCCGCGCCTTGAACGAAGCCCCCCTCGATCTGCCCGATATCCAGCGCCGGGTTCAGGCTCGCGCCGCAGTCGTGGATGATATCGGTCCGCAGGATGCGGTTCTCGCCGGGCAGGGTGTCGATCACCACCTCCGAACAGGCCGCGCCATAGGCGAAGTAGAAGAACGGCCGCCCGCGCCCCGCGATGCGGTCCCACTCGATCTTGGGGGTCTTGTAGAACCCCGTCGCCGACAGGCTGACGCGGGCGAGATAGGCCATCTGAACGGCCTCCTCGAAGCTCAGCGTGTGATCGTGCCCGATATAGACGCAGCCATCCCCGAAGTTGATGTCGTCATCGCCGAAGACCCCCGCCAGATGCGCGGCGATCCGGCCCCGGATCTCGTCGCAGGCGGCCTTGACCGCCATCCCGTTCAGATCACTGCCCGAACTGGCGGCGGTTGCCGAGGTGTTCGGCACCTTGCCCGTATCCGTCGCGGTGATCTTCACCCGGTCCATGCCCACGCCGAAGCGGTGGGCTGCCACCTGCGCGACCTTCTGGAACAACCCCTGTCCCATCTCGGTCCCGCCGTGGTTGAGGTGGATCGAGCCGTCCTGGTAGACATGCACCAGCGCCCCCGCCTGGTTCAGATGCGTCAGCGTGAAGGAGATGCCGAACTTCACCGGCGTCAGCGCGATCCCGCGCTTCAGCACCGTCTGGCCCGCGTTCCACTCGGCAATCGCCGCCCGCCGCCCGGCATAGTCGCATTGCTCCGCCAGCCGGTCGGTCAGCCCGTGCAGGATGAAATCCTCCACCTTCATCCCGTAGGGCGTGACGCCCTCCTTCCCCCCCGCCGTCACCGGCGAATGCGCGGCCCCGTAGCGCGCCCCGCGCCCCGCGGGCTCCTTCACCTTCATCGCCCCCCGCCCCGCGAGATCGGCGGTCTCGAGGCGCGTCCCCTGCTTCATCTTCCCGAAAATACGGTCTCCCGCACTCTCCACCCGCGCCTCCGGGTAGTAATTCAGGCACCGAACCTCCAACGGATCGCGCCCCAGCGCATGGGCCACATGATCCATCACCCGCTCGATCCCCACCATACCCTGCGGCCCGCCGAAGCCGCGATAGGCGGTGGCGCTCTGGTGGTTGGTCTTCAGCCGGTGCGAGGTGATGCGGCAGCTGGGCAGGTCATAGGCATTGTCGGCATGCAGCATGGCGCGGTCCGCCACCGGCAGCGACAGGTCCATCGACCAGCCGCAGCGCATGTAATGGGTGAAGTCCACGGCCAGCAGCCGCCCCTCGCCGTCCACGCCGACGCGGTAGTCGACGCGGATGTCGTGCCGCTTGCCGGTGATCACGAAATCATCGTCCCGGTCATAGCGCATCTTGGCGGGCCGCCCGGTCCGCGCCGCGGCTACGGCGCAGGCGATGGCGAGGTGGTTGCCCTGGCTCTCTTTGCCGCCAAAGCCGCCGCCCATCCGCCGCACCTCGACCCGCACCGCGTGCATCGGCCGGCCCAGGGCATCGGCCACCTTGTGCTGGATCTCCGTCGGGTGCTGGCTGGAGGAATGGACGACCATGTCGCCCCCCTCCTGCGGAAGCGCCAGCGCCGCCTGCCCCTCGAGGTAGAAATGCTCCTGCCCGCCGACCTCGATCCGCCCCTCGATCACCCGCGGGGCGCGGGCCAAAGCCGCCTCCACGTCCCCCTTGGCATAGACGCGCGGCCCCTCCTCGAAGCGGGAATTGGCGGCCAGCGCCTCCTCCACCGTCAGGATCGGGGCCTCCTCCGCGTAGTCGATGACCGCCAAAGCCGCCGCCTTGCGCGCCCGCAAATGACTGTCGGCCACGACAAGGAACAGGGGCTGACCGGCGTAATGGATCGTTCCATCGCTCACCAAGGGCTCGTCATGGGCCGAGGGCGAACAATCGGGGATCACGTCGAAATCCGCACCCGAGAGCACCATCACCACGCCCGGCGCGGCCCGCACCGGGGCAAGGTCCATCGACGCGATGCGGCCCTTGGCGATCTTCGACACGCCAAAGGCCAGGTGCAGGCAATCCCCCGGCACCGGGATGTCGTCGACATAGCGCGCCTGACCCGTGACATGGAGCGGCGCCGCGTCATGCGGAAGGGGCTTGGAAACACTCATACCCGCACCTCCAGCACGCTCACCGCCTCGCCCCGGCTCTCGCGGAAATACCGCATCAGCATCCCCTCCGCCGCGCGCAAACGGTAGCCGGCCGAGGCGCGCATGTCCGACAGTGGCGTGAAATCCTCGGCAAAGCGCGCCTGCGCCGCCGTCACCGTCTCGAGGCTCCAGGGCTGGCCCACCAGCGCCGCTTCCACCGCCGCGGCGCGCTTGGGCACGCCCGCCATGCCGCCGAAGGCGATCCGCGCGGCTGTCACCACGCCGTCCTCCACCGTCACGTTGAAACAGCCGCAGACGGCGGAAATATCCTGATCGAACCGTTTCGACAGCTTGTAACAGGCCAGCCGGTCGGGCTGCACGGGGACCGAAACCGCCTCCACGAACTCGCCCCGCGCGCGGTCCTGTTTGCCGTAGTCGAGGAAGAAATCCTCCAGCGGCATCTCGCGCCGCGTATCCCCCTTGCGCAGGTGCAACCGTGCCCCCAAGGCGATCAGCGCGGGCGGGCTGTCGCCGATGGGCGAGCCGTTGGCGATGTTGCCGCCGATCGTGGCGGCGTTGCGCACCTGGACCGATCCATAGCGCCGGATCAGCTCGGCCAGCGACGGGTGCCGGTCGGCGAAGACCGCCCCGACCTCGGTCATGGTGGCCGTCGCGCCGATCCGGATTGTTTCCGTCTCGGAAACAATCCGACGCAAATCCGCACATCGGTTCAAAAAGGCGACCGGCGCGAGGTCTCGCAGCCCCTTGGTCACCCACAGCCCCACGTCCGTCGCGCCCGCGATCAGCACCGCATCGGGATGGGCGGCATACCACTCGGCCAGCGCGTCCGACGAGGTCGGGCTTGCGGCAGGCGGTGCTCCGGAAGGCCGTGTTTGGGGGAAGATGAAGGCGGGATCGCGGAGCATCTCGGCATCTTGGCGCATCCAGTCGGGCACCGGCGCATCCTCTGCCGCCTCGGCCGCCCGGACAATCGGCGCGTAGCCCGTGCAGCGACACAGGTTGCCGGCCAGCTGGTCGTCGTGATCCCGCCGCCCGTTCAGATGCGCCACCGCCATCGAGACCACGAAACCCGGCGTGCAGAAGCCGCACTGGCTCCCGTGATGCGCGACCATCGCTTCCTGAACCGGGTGCAGTGCGCCCCCCGGCCCGGCGATCCCCTCGACGGTGCGCACCGCGCGCCCCTCGAGCTGCCCCATGAACAGGATGCAGGCGTTCAGCGCGCGGGCAGTCCCGTCCGCATCGGTCACCATCACCGTGCAGGCCCCGCAATCGCCCTCGTTGCAGCCTTCCTTGGTGCCGGTCAGCCGCGCCTCTTCGCGCAGCCAGTCCAGCAGCGTCACGGTCGCGTCCGTCGCCGCGACCCGAGGTTCCCCGTTCAGAAGAAACCTGGTTTCCATGTGAATTGCCCGCCGCGGTACCTGTCCGGGGTGGTCATCCCGCGCTCGATGCGGCGTAGAGCGCGGCCCCGTTTCCCTGTTCGACCGGACGACAGGAAACCCGCCCTTGCCGCATAATGCAAGCCTTGCGCTGCGCCTGCGGCAGTCATCCACAAGATACCGGGGGCAAGCCGCTGGATCGCCCCAAGGGCTTGGGGTAGCCTGCCGCGCATGGGCACCCCGCGATTCATCCACCTGCGTCTGCACACCGAGTATTCGCTGCTCGAAGGCGCGATGCGCGTGAAGAAACTGCCGGGCATGGTGGCCGACGCGGGCATGCCCGCCGTCGCCGTGACCGACACCAACAACATGTTCTGCGCGCTCGAGTTCTCGGAAACCGCCGCCAAGGCGGGCGTGCAGCCCATCATCGGCTGCCAGATCGACGTGGATTACGACCCGGTTCGCCCCGGCGAGAAACCCGTGCCCTATGCCGCGCTCGTGCTGCTTGCGCAGAACCGGCAGGGGTACGAGAACCTGATGAAGCTCAACTCCTGCCTCTACCTGCGCGACGACGGCACGCTGCCCCATGTCACGCTGGAGGAACTGGCCGCCCATGGCGCGGGCCTCATCTGCCTGACGGGCGGGCCGGACGGCCCCCTTGGTCGCCTGCTCCAGACCGGCAACCGCGGCAAGGCCGAGGCGCTTCTGACCCGGTTGCAAGCCATCTACGCCGACCGCCTCTATATCGAGCTGCAGCGCCATCCGGGCGAGGGCGGCCTGCCCGAGGCCGAGAAACTGACCGAGCGCGGCCATGTGGAGCTGGCCTATGCCCGCGACCTGCCGCTGGTCGCCACCAACGATGTCTACTTCCCCAAACCGGGCATGTACGAGGCGCATGACGCGCTGATCTGCATCGCCGAGGGCGCCTATATCGACCAGGCGGAGCCGCGCCGCCGCCTGACGCCGCAGCATCATTTCAAATCGCCCGAGGAAATGGCCGCGCTCTTCGCCGACCTGCCCGAGGCGCTGGAGAACACCGTCGAGATCGCGCGGCGCTGCGCCTTCCGCGCGCGGACCCACCCGCCGATCCTCCCCCGCTTCGCCGAGAACGAGGTGGAGGAATTGCGCCGCCAGGCGAACGAGGGCCTGCAGGCGCGCCTTGCCGTCATCCCCCATGCCGCGAGCGTCGAGGAATATCAGCAGCGCCTCGATTTCGAGCTGGGCATCATCGAGGGGATGGGGTTCCCCGGTTACTTCCTGATCGTCGCCGATTTCATCAAATGGGCCAAGGATCACGACATTCCCGTCGGGCCGGGCCGCGGCTCGGGGGCAGGCAGCCTCGTGGCTTACGCCCTGACCATCACCGACCTCGACCCGCTGCGCTATTCGCTCCTGTTCGAACGCTTCCTCAACCCCGAACGCGTTTCGATGCCGGACTTCGACATCGACTTCTGCATGGACCGCCGCGAAGAGGTGATCCGCTACGTTCAGGAGAAATACGGCCGCGACCGGGTGGGCCAGATCATCACCTTCGGCGCGCTTCTCTCCAAGGCCGCCGTCCGCGACGTGGGCCGCGTC
>JAOARA010000433.1 GCA_025211115.1 Roseicyclus sp.
GAGGATGCGCCGGCCGAAGGGCGCAAGGTGGCCGTCGATGCGGTCTTCGACAGCGTCAGCGTCGGCACCCCCTTCCAGAAGGAGCTGGAGAAGGCGGGCGTGATCTTTTGGTCGATCTCGGAGGCGATCCAGACCCCCCCCGCGCTGGTGAAGAAATACCTCGGGTCGGTCGTGCCGATCACCGACAATTTCTTTGCCACGCTCAATTCGGCGGTCTTCTCGGACGGTTCTTTCGTCTACGTTCCGCCGGGCGTGCGCTGCCCGATGGAGTTGTCGACCTATTTCCGCATCAACGCCGAGAACACCGGCCAGTTCGAGCGGACGTTGATCATCGCCGACAAGGGGTCTTACGTCTCCTACCTCGAGGGCTGCACCGCGCCGATGCGCGACACCCACCAGCTGCATGCCGCGGTGGTGGAGCTGGTCGCGCTGGATGATGCCGAGATCAAGTATTCGACCGTGCAGAACTGGTATCCGGGCGACGAAAACGGCAAGGGCGGGATCTACAACTTCGTCACCAAGCGCGCGGATTGCCGCGGCGACCGCTCCAAGGTGATGTGGACGCAGGTGGAAACCGGCTCGGCGATCACGTGGAAATACCCCTCCTGCATCCTGCGGGGCGACGACAGCCAGGGCGAGTTCTACTCGATCGCCATCGCCAACAACGCCCAGCAGGCCGACACCGGCACCAAGATGGTGCACCTGGGCAAGCGCACCAAGTCGCGGATCGTCTCCAAGGGGATCAGCGCGGGGCGCGCGCAGAACACCTATCGCGGGCTCGTGTCGATGCACCCCAAGGCCAAGGAAAGCCGCAACTACACGCAATGCGACAGCCTGTTGATCGGGGACAAGTGCGGGGCCCACACGGTTCCCTATATCGAGGTGAAGAACAATTCTTCCCGCGTCGAGCATGAGGCGACGACCTCCAAGGTGGATGACGAACAGATGTTCTACTGCCGCCAGCGTGGCATGGACGAGGAAGAGGCGGTGGCGCTGATCGTCAACGGTTTCGCCCGCGAGGTGCTGCAGGCGCTGCCGATGGAGTTCGCCATGGAGGCGCAGCAGCTGGTCGCCATTTCGCTGGAAGGGTCGGTGGGCTGAGGCCCCCGGTCTGGTGCGTCGATGATCGAGGCGGGTAACGAGGGGCAGGACGCGGCACAGGGGCAGCCCTATGTGGCGCCGCTGGGTCGCGTGGTGCGGGCCAATGTGCATGGCAAGGTGGTGATGTTCCTCGTGACGCAGATGCGCGACCGCATCCAGCGGCGGCATCACATGCAGGGCGAGTTCTACGAGCCCGAAGAGCTCGAGATCATCAAGAGGCATTTTCCCTTCGGGGGCACGTTTCTCGACGTGGGGGCCAATGTGGGCAACCATTCGATCTTCGCGGCCAAGTTCCTGCATGCCGCGCGGGTCATCCCGCTCGAGGTGAACCCGGTCGCCTACCAGACGTTGATCGCCAATGTCATGCTGAACGGGCTGGACGAGATCGTGGACCTGTCGCGCCTCGGGATCGGGGTGTCCGACACCGCCTCCGAGACCGGGTCGATCACCTTCGGGGATCACAACATCGGGGCCGGGCGCGTCTCGACCGAGGGGGGCGAGCTGCGGCTTTTGCCGGGTGACGAGATCGTCGGCGACACGCCGGTCGATTTCATCAAGATCGACGTCGAGGGCATGGAGATGACGGTTCTGGCGGGGCTGCACGACACCATCGTGCGCAACCGGCCGCGCATGTTCATCGAGGTGGACAACGAGAACCAGGAGGCCTTTCTCGCCTGGGTCGAGCGGAACGGGTTCAAGATCGCCGACCGCTACCAGCGCTACAAGGCGAACGAGAACTTCATGCTGGTGCCGATGCGCCCGGCACGATGGGCGCGCATCCATGGCACCGAGGGTGCGGCCGCAACCGAAGTCGCGGAGTGAGAGGACCGGCATGATCGTCACCACCACACCATCGGTCGACGGGCACCGCATCACCGCCTATCACGGCATCGTGGTGGGCGAGGCGATCCTCGGGGCCAACGTCTTCCGCGATCTCTTTGCGGGGATCACCGACATCATCGGCGGGCGCTCGGGCGCCTACGAGGAAGAACTGGGCCGCGCCCGCACCGTCGCCCTGCAGGAGATGGAGCACCGCGCGCGCCAGATGGGCGCCACCGCGGTCGTCGGGGTCGATCTCGATTACGAGGTCATCAACAACATGCTCATGGTGTCGGCCTCGGGCACGGCCGTGACGCTGGGCTGACCGCAGGGGCCGGGAGACAGGACGATGTCACGCCGCTTCGACCGCAAACGGATCGAGACCCTGGTCAGGGTGTTGGCGCCTGCGCGGCTGACGCGGATCGTCGACGTGGGGGCGAACCCCGTCAACGCAAGCCCCTATCGCAAGCTTCTGGCGGCGGGCCTGTGCGATGTCTGGGGGTTCGAGCCCGACGCCCGCAGTTTCGCCCAGCTGACGCAGACCGCGCATGAGACCTATCTCAACCACGCCGTCGGCGACGGCAGCCGCGGCACGCTGCACCTGACCAGGGGGCCGGCGCTGACCTCGCTGTTCCGGCCGGACCCGGCGGCGGTGGCGCTGTTCCAGCGGTTCGGCGACGTGCTCGAGGTCGAGCGCGAGCTGGAGGTGGAGACACGGGCGCTGGACGCGATGGAGGAGCTGCCGGAGTTCGACCTGCTTAAAATCGACGTTCAGGGCGCCGAGGTGATGGTCTACGAGGGCGCGCGCGGCCATCTCGACCGGGCGGTCGCGGGGATCTCGGAGGTGGGCTTCGTCCCGCTCTACGAGGGGCAGCCGCTACTCGATGCGCAGATGGGCGAGTTGCGGGGGCGCGGGATGGACCTGCACAAGTTCATGTTCGCCAAACCCGTCGCCCTGCGGGGCGGGCTGGCGGGCAAGCTCGACCAGCGCGCCCATGCCAACCAGC
>JAOARA010000434.1 GCA_025211115.1 Roseicyclus sp.
GTCCAGCACATCGCGGTGCTGGGTTTCGCCGCCTTGCTCTATCCGGTGCTTTGGCAGGCCGCAGATTGGGACCCGCGCTTCATAGATGTGATGATGACGGCCCTGCAGGAGACCCCGCCCGCGCGCAACCGCAGCATCCATGGCGGGGACAGCTATGCCCCGTGATGCCGCCCCTGATGCAGCGATCGATCCCCGCACGATGACGCCGGAGTGGTATGCGCGCGAGACCCGCCTCGCGCATATGCTGCCCTATGTGAGCCTCGTCGACGACCAGACGGTGCGCACCCGGGTCAACGAGCTCTTCCGGTGCATTCGGCTCGAGGGGATCAACAGCTACACGACGGACGATGCCTATCTCAACAAGGTGACGGCGCTTTTTGCCCGCATCGTCGCGCAGCTTGGGCCGGAATTCAGCTATTACGTCCACAAGGTCTCCAAGGCCATCAAACCTGATCTCGACCCCATCCGTGAGGACAGCTTCGCAGGCGAGGTGGACCGGCGCTGGCGCGCGAAACTCGAGACCAGTGGGCTCCGCGACAAGACGCTGACGCTCACCGTCATTCACCGCCCACCCCCGAAAAGCCTCCTGCCGTTCCTCAGCCGCAGCGCACCGGACCGCCTGAGAGAGGAAACCCGCAAACGCCTGCAGCGCCTCGGTGAGGCCGTGAACGTCTTCCTCTCGGGGCTTACCGAGCTCAAGCCGCGCCTGCTGTCAGCCGGATCGGGAGAGTTGGTGGGATTTTTGGGCGCGCTCAACACGGGCACCGAGCTGCCGCTCTACCCGGCCAACACCTACGGATTTCTGTCCTTCAACGTCGCCAATACCCGCGTGACGTTTCACGGCGATCATTTCGAGCTTTCCGAGGGCGTCGTGGGCCACCGCTACGGCAAGAGCTTCACCATCGGAGAATACTCGGAAGGCACCTCCTGCACCATGTTCGACATGCTGAACCTGCCGGTCGACATGATCGTGACGCACTCCTTTACGCCGATCAATTCGAACCTCATGGCGGGCCGCATCAAGCGGCAAAAGCGCCAGATGCAGGCCAGCCAGGACGCAGCCCTCTCGCTCCTGGAAGCCCTCGACATCGCCGCCGATGATCTCGAGGCCAAGCGCCAAAGCTTCGGCGAGCATCACATGGTCGTGACGCTCTTTTGCGACACGCTCGAAGAACTGCAGACCCTCAGCGCGGAGATCGTGAACGCCGCCGCAACCGAAGGCGTGAAGATGATCGGCGAGCGGGTCGCGGCCAAGGCGCATTACCTCAGCCAGCATCCCGGCAACCAGCCCAAGCGCGTCCGCGCCAGCGCCGTCACCAACCGCAACTTCGCGGATTTTGCGGCCTTCCACCGGACACAGCTCGGCAAACCTGCAGCACTTACCCCCTGGGGCCGGGTCGTCACATATTTTCCCACGCCGGAGCAGAGCGCCTACCGGTTTTCCTATCACGAGCAGGGCGCGCCCGACAAAGAACCGACCAGCGGGCATACCCTGATCATGGGACGGCCCGGGTCGGGCAAATCGGTGCTCTCGGCCTTCCTGATGACCCAGGTCCGTCGCGCAGGGGCGCGGATCTTCGTCTTCGATTACCGTCTTGGCATGGAGATGGCGGTCCGCGCCAATGGCGGGCGCTACGCGTCTCTGAACGCCGGTCAGCCCACGGGCCTCAACCCGCTCTGGACAGAGACCGATGCGCGCGGCACCGCCTGGCTCTCGGACTGGCTCACAACACTGCTTTACCGCGCCGACAAGCCCCTGACCCCGGCACAGACCAACCGCATCCAGGAGGTCGTGCGCCAGAACGCCCAGGCCACCAATCCGGCCCTGCGGAACTGGCGGGATTTCGCATCGCTTTTTGTGTCCACCGACGATGGCGGCGATCTGCACCAGCGCCTGCTCGAATGGACCGAGGACGGCCGCTATGGCTGGATCTTCGGGCAGAGCCTCGAGGACACGTTCTCGCTCAAGGGCGATGTGGTGGGCTTCGATCTGACCGGCATTCTCGACAGCGAGGCCGACAAGGAACGGATGGCGGTCCTGTCCTATCTCTTCCGCCGGGTCGAGCGCGAAATCGAGGACCGCCGCCCCACCATCATCGTGATCGACGAGGCCTGGAAGGCCCTCGATAACGCGTATTTCGCCGAGCGGCTGTCGAACTGGCTGGTGACAGCGCGCAAACAGAACACGGTCGCGGTGATGATGACGCAATACGCAAGCCAGCTCGAGCGCACCCGGACCGGCAAGACCATCATCGAGGCGGTGCCGACGCAGATCCTGCTCCCCAATATCCGCGCGCAGCCAGCGGACTACGCCATGCTGAACCTCACGGAGAAGGAGCTCGATGTCCTTCTCAACACGGGCAGCAACAGCCGCTTGGCGCTGATCCGCGACGATCAGGGCTCGATCGTCGTCGATGCCGATCTGAGCGCGCTTGGACCCAATCTCACCATCCTTGGCGGCATGGAAAAGGGCGAAGCGCTTGTCGGCGCCGATTACCGCGACCGCCCTGATTTCTGGAGGCTTTCATGACCCGTATTTTGATGTTCGTTGCCGCGCTCGGTGCGTTGGCCTCCTGTGCCCAGTACCAGGAACCGCAGGCCAATTGCTTCACCTTCCTCGCCTCCACGACAGCCATCTCGCCTGATTGCACCTTCACGCCCCTTGGCGCACCGGAGGGCGACATTGAAGTCTAGCCTGCCTCATATCCTGGCCCTTTGCCTGCTGCCCGGTCTCGCTTTGTCTCAAGGCGTGCCGACCAATGACAGTGGGCTGACCGCGCGTGACATCGTCGAGACTGGCGATCGCGAGGCTGACTTGGCCGTTCAGGCCGACAAGCTTGCCGTGCGCGAACTCATTGCCGAGATCGAACGGGAGCAGCTGGAAACCCTGCAACGCATCCTCGATGCCCAGACCAGCTTCGGCGGTCAGGGCTTGCCGGCTATGGTCTCGGGGCTGGAAAGCGGCAGCGGGGATCCGGCCCGGTCAGTCGAGGCGGTCTATGGCAATGCCGACATCGACCCCAATCCCGGCGGTGCGCAGATGTTCGGGGATGCGGCGGAAAACATCGAGCAGCTCATTATCCGCGTGGCTCAGGAGACCAGCGGCTTTGCCGGCGTTGGCCGCGCGGGCCTCTCCCCGGTCCAATGGCGCGCACTCCTACAGGCGCTGATCTGGCAGGAAAGCCGTTTCACCATCGGTGCACGCTCTCCCGGCGGCGCCTTTGGCCTCACCCAGATCATGCCCGGTACCGCCAGCGATCTGGGCATCAATCCGGAATACTATGACAGCCCTTACCTGCAGGTGCATGGCGGTGCACGCTATCTCGCGACACAGCTCAACACCTTCGACGGCAATATCATCAATGCGCTCGCGGCCTATAACGCGGGACCCGGCCGGGTGTTCGAATATGGTGGCGTGCCACCCTTTGCCGAAACCCAGCATTACGTTCAGGTCATTCCCGAACGCTACAATCTCTACCTGAGCCGTATCGGCGGGATCGAAGCGCTCGGCACGATTGATCCGGCACTTCTCGCCAATGCGAACCTCTCAATCACCGGGCACGGCGCGGCCTTCTATGGCAACAATTCCCCTGCGGCGATTAGGCAGGCCGCCTTCCGTATTGCGAACATCGTCGAGCGGATTTCCGAAACCGAGGACGTGCAGGAGAGCGTCGCGCTCAACACCTATGCCCGCGCCGAACTCGTGCGTCTCGTGGCCGCCCGCATCCGGCTTCAGGCCGCCCGCACCCGCGTACTCTCCGCCGAAGAGCTGGCCCAGGCCAGCGCCCGCATGGCCGAAGGCGCGTTCATGGATTTTACGATCAGGGAGATTGAATGATGGGACATCTGCTCTTGAGGACAGCTTTGGTCACAACGCTTGGCATTGGCTTGCAGTTCAGCGCCCTACCCCCGGTCGCAGCACAAGGCGTGCCCGTCGTCGATACCCAGAACATCGCGCAAAACATCCAGCAGCTCCGGCAGATGATCGAAGACGAGATCCTGCAAAACGAGCAGCTGACGCAGCTCCGCGAACAGCTTGCCACACTCACGGATCAACTCGCGGAGCTGCAAAGAACCTATGAAGCGCTCACCCGACTTGCCGAGCTTCCCGAAATCATCCGGACGGAAATGGAAGACGAGTTGAACGGTCTGCTCGACCAAGAGTTCGGGGACATCCTCGCCACGATTGAAGCGATCAAGACTGGGGATTTCTCGGGCCTGTCCGGTTCTGGCGCGGGCGAAATCGAAACCCAGATGGACCGGGTGCTGGCCGATCTCGGCTTTGACGACGACACCCTCTCCGAGTTGGCCACCAGCGGAAATCCAGGGGCCAACCGCGTGGCGACGCAGGCCACCACCGGTGCCCTTGTCTCGGCGGCGGCCCAGAACAGCTATGAGGATGCCGGCCAATCGCTCGAGCGGGTCGACCGCCTTGTCGGACTCATCGACGACATGGACGAACTAAAGGAAAGCATCGATCTCAACACGCGCGTGACCGCGGAGCTCGCCATTGCGCTGGTCGCCATGTGGCAACTCGAAGCCATCCAGACCGTGGGCGATGGCACCGGCGGCGTGATCGATGCCGCCACCATCGCCGAAGAACAGCGGTTTATGGACTTCACGCTGCCCGAGTTGCGGGCAGACTGATCAAGGGTTGTGACAGGTGGCGAGTGAACAGGAAATCATCGAAGAAGAGCTGGTCTATGGTGCGCTGCGCCGCGAACGGCTCTGGCAGCGCCTTGGCCTGATGGGCCTTGTCTTCGGTGTAATCGGCTGTCTGAGCGCCGCGGCTGTCTCGATCCTCGATGTCGACCCGCCCCCCGGCGTTGTCCCCTATGATCCCGCCACCGGCTTCGCACTCCCCGAAGCCTCGGTGGGCGCGACGACTGTCACGGCCAACCAGGCGATCATCGAGGCGGAGGTCTTCCGCTATGTGACCGACCGCGAGGTCTACTATCAGCTCGACAATGACCTGCGCATCCGCAGCGGCCTGCGCCGCTCGGACGGGGCGGCCGAAAGCGGGCTGCGCCAAATCTGGAAC
>JAOARA010000435.1 GCA_025211115.1 Roseicyclus sp.
GATCGGCCCGTCAGGCCGAGAGCTTCGCCATCACTTCGTCGGAGATCTCGAAATTGGCGGTGACGGTCTGCACGTCGTCGTCATCCTCCAGCGCCTCGATCAGCTTCATCAGCTTCTCGGCATCCTCCAGCCCCAGCTCGGTCGTGGTCGTGGGCCGCCACACCAGCTTGGTCGAGGTCGACTCGCCCAGTTCCCCCTCGAGCGCGGTCGACACCTCGCCGAGGTCGGTGTCCGCGCACCAGATCACGTGGCTGCCCGGATCCTCGTCGCCGTCACCGGCGTTGGTCTCGCCATCCTCGGCCCCCGCCTCGATCGCGGCCATCATGACCGTGTCGGCATCTCCCACGGCGAGCGGGTAGACCACCTGCCCCTTGCGCTCGAACATGAAGGCGACCGAGCCGGTCTCGCCCAGGTTGCCGCCATGCTTGCCGAAGGTCGACCGCACGGTCGAGGCGGTGCGGTTGCGGTTGTCGGTCATCGCCTCGACGATCACGGCGACCCCGTTCGGCCCGTAGCCCTCGTAGCGGATTTCCTCGTAATTCTCGCCCTCGCCGCCGATCGCCTTCTTGATCGCGCGCTCGATCACGTCCTTGGGGACCGAGTTCGACTTGGCTTCCTTCACCGCAAGCCGCAGCCGCGGGTTCTTGTCGGGGTCGGGGTCGCCCATCTTGGCGGCGACGGTGATCTCTTTCGCCATCTTGGAAAAGAGCTTGGCGCGGATCTTGTCCTGCCGCCCCTTGCGGTGCTGGATATTCGCCCATTTGGAATGGCCGGCCATGGGTCCCTCGACGTGTAATGTCCTGATCGGGCGCTCCATAGCGCATGGGGCGGGGCATGGGCAAGCGGGCCGGGTTTCGCCGCGCCGCCATCGCTCCTATGCTCACCGCATGACACAGGAGCAGATCACGCTCTTCGCACTGTTCGGCACGGTCTTCGCCCTGCTGCTCTGGGGGCGGGTGCGCTATGACCTCGTGGCCTTCTCCGCCCTGCTGGCCGGGGTGGTGCTGGGTGTCGTGCCCGCCTCCGAGGCCTTCTCGGGCTTCGGCCACCCGGCCACGCTGGTCGTGGCGCTGGTGCTGATCGTCTCGGCGGGGCTCGTGCGGTCGGGGGCGGTGCATCTCGTCACCCGCACGCTGATCGACAGCGCCCGCGGTCTCGGCACGCATATCGCCGTCATGGGCGGCGTGGGCGGCGTGCTGTCGGCCTTCATGAACAATGTCGCGGCGCTGGCGCTGCTGATGCCCGTCGACATCGCCACCGCGCGCAAGGCGCGGCGCAGCCCCGGCCTGTCGCTGATGCCGCTCTCCTTCGCCACCATCCTCGGCGGGATGATCACGCTGATCGGCACGCCGCCCAACATCATCGTCGCCACGATCCGCGAGGATGCGCTCGGCGCGCCCTTCGCCATGTTCGACTTCACCCCCGTGGGTCTCGTCGCGGCGGGCGCGGGCATCGCCTTCGTCGCATTGCTCGGCTGGCGGCTGATCCCCGACCGCGACAACGGGCTGGCGGCGGACGGGATCAAGTCCATCGCCCCCTATATCGCCGAACTGGCCGTGCCCGCCGATCACAAGCTGGTCGGTACCGCCCTGCGCGACCTGCTGGACCCCGCGGAGGAGGCCGGCGTTTCGCTGCTGGGCATCACCCGCGAGGGGCAGGGCCGGCTCGGCGCGCGCAAGAGCCTGAAGATCGCCGCGCGCGACATCCTCGTGGTCGAGGCCGAGCCCGAGGCGCTGGACGAGTTCCGCTCGACCCTCGGCCTGAAGATCGTGGAAGACAGCAGCCCCGCCGCCGAGGCGCTCGGCGACAGTGCCGCGTTGCTCGAGGTCGCCATCCCCGAGGGCGCGCGCATCGCGGGCCGCTCGGCGCAGGCCATCGGGCTGGGCTGGCGCAAGTCCAGCGTCATCGTGGGGCTGTCGCGCAAGGGCCGCCGCATCACCCGGCGGCTGCGCCGCGAGGTGGTGCAGCCGGGCGACATCCTGCTGATCCTCGCCCCCGCCGACAGCGCCGAGGAGGTGGCCGAGTGGATCGGCGGCCTGACGCTGGCCGACCGGGGCCTCGCCGTGACGCAGGACCACAAGACATGGGGCGCCATCGCGCTGTTCGCGGGCGCGGTCGCGCTGGCCTCGGCCGGGCTACTGGATCTGCCCGTCGCGCTGGGGCTGGTGGTGGTGGGCTACGCGCTGGCGCGCATCCTGCCGCTGTCCGAGATCTACGACCATGTCGCATGGCCGGTGATCGTGCTGCTGGGCTCGATGATCCCGCTGGGCGCGGCGCTGGACAGCTCGGGCGGCACCGCGCTGATCGCGGGGGCGCTTGTCGGGCTGACCGCGGGGCTGCCGGCCTGGGCCACGCTGACGATCCTCATGGTCGTGACCATGACGCTCTCGGACGTGATCAACAACAACGCCACCGCCATCGTCGCCGCCCCCGTGGGCATCGCCATCGCCCAAAGCCTCGGCGTCTCGCCAGACCCGTTCCTCATGGCGGTCGCCATCGCGGCCTCGGCGGCCTTTCTCACGCCCATCGGGCACCAGAACAACACGCTCATCCTCGGGCCCGGCGGCTACCGCTTCGGCGATTACTGGCGCATGGGGCTGCCGCTCGAGATCCTCATCGTCGCCGTCTCGGTGCCGATGCTGCTGGTCGTCTGGCCGCTCTGAGCGGGCGGGCGCGCGGCACAGCCTGCTCGTCGCAGCCCGCGCGGCAAAAAGATTTGCCCGCAACGCCCGCATGGGCCATCGTCCGCCCGAGACGGCAAGCCGGGCGGCGCTGCCACCGCTCCGGCCGGGCGACGCTCCGAAAGGCGCGCGGGCCATGGGGCGGAACAGCCTTTCGCCCGCAACGCCCCCAGCCCTTTAACCGGATCGAGCCCGCCATGTCCTTTCGCCTCAAAGACCTGTTCCCCAAGACCTGGAAACGCGCCGTTGCCGAACGCAAGCGC
>JAOARA010000436.1 GCA_025211115.1 Roseicyclus sp.
CCCACGCATGGCGTGGCCAAGCCACAGCGTGTCCACCCCCGACAAGGCATCGGTCGCGGCCAGCGTGGCGGGCGAGGTGGCCACCCCGAGGATCGTCGCGTCGAACAGCACCCACCCCCGCTGCCGCCCGCCGGTGCCGTCGAAGACGACCGAATGCAGCGCCACCACCGTGCCCGAAGGGATCGGCGCGCCGATCTCGAGCACAAGCGCGGCGGGCAGCGCCACGCCCTGCGCCTCGTCGAAGGCGATCAGGTCGGGGGTGTCGAAGATGTCCTCGCCCACGGCAAGCGGCGCGTCGGGCAGGTGGATGAACCGCCCTGCCCCGTCCTGCGCCGTGATCGCCCCGTCAAGGATACCGGCCGCCGCCGGCGCGGAGGCGAAAGCCGCCAGCGCCAGCGCGCGGATCATTCCGGGTCGGTCGCGTAGATCAGCCGTTCGGCACAGGGCGCGACGCGCAGGATGTTGGTGGACCCCTGCACGTTGAAGGGCACGCCCGCGGTGACGATGATCTGGTCCTCTTCGGTCGCATAGCCGCCGTCGCGCGCGGTGCGCGCCGCCGAGACGACCGCGCCCTTGAACCGCGTCAGCTCGCCCGTCATGTAGCAGTGGCAGCCCCATGTCAGGCACATCCGCCGCGCCACGCCGACCAGCGGCGTCAGCGCCAGGATCGGCACCCGCGGACGCTCGCGCGCGACCAGCGCGGCGGTGGTGCCCGATTGCGTGAAACAGCAGATCGCCTTGATATCGACCGTCTCGGCGATCTCGCGCGCCGCCGCCACGATGGCATCCGCCGTGGTCGAGCGCGCGACCGTACGCGAGGCGACCATGATGTCGCGGAAATTGCCGTCGTTCTCGACCTCGAGCGCGACGTTGTGCATCGTCTGCACCGCCTCGACCGGGTAGGAGCCCGCCGCCGATTCCGCGCTCAGCATCACCGCGTCGGCCCCCTCGTAAAGCGCGGTGGCAACGTCCGACACCTCGGCCCGCGTCGGCATCGGGCTTTCGATCATCGACTCGAGCATCTGGGTCGCCACGCTCACCGGCTTGGCGGCGGCGCGGCACTTGCGCACCAGCCGCTTCTGGATCGGCGGCACGTTCTGCACCGGCAGCTCCACACCCAGGTCGCCCCGCGCCACCATGATCCCGTCCGAGGCCGCGAGGATCTCGTCGAAGGCCGAGACGGCGGCGGGTTTCTCGATCTTCGACAGGATCGCCGCGCGGCCCTTGGCCAGCTCGCGCGCTTCGGCCACGTCGGCGGCGCGCTGCACGAAGCTGAGCGCCAGCCAGTCGACGCCCAGCGCGCACACGAACTCGAGGTCGGCGCGGTCCTTCTCCGACAGCGCGGCCAGCGGCAGCACCACGTCGGGCACGTTTACGCCCTTGCGGTTCGAGACGGGGCCGCCCGCGATGACGGTGCAATCGGCGAAATCCGGCCCGCAATCATCGACGCGCAGCCGCACCTTGCCGTCATTGACCAGCAGGCGCGCACCCGGTTCCAGCGCCGCGAAAATCTCGGGGTGGGGCAGCTGAACGCGCTTCTCGGTGCCCGGCGTCTCGTCGAGGTCGAACCGGAAGGAGGCCCCGTTGCGCAGCACATGCCCCTCGTCCTCGGCGAAGACGCCACAGCGCAGCTTGGGCCCCTGCAGGTCGGCCAGGATCGCGATGGGCCGTCCGACATCCCGCTCGACCTTGCGGATCGCGGCATGGCGCCCCCGGATCTCTTCGTGGCTGCCGTGCGACATGTTCAGGCGGAAGACATCCGCGCCCGCTTCGTAGAGCTTGCGGATCATCCCCTCCCCGTCCGAGGCAGGCCCAAGCGTGGCCACGATCTTCACGTTGCGGTCGCGTTTCATCGGTCATTCCCTCGTCATGCCGCCGCTTGCGGGCGCTGTTAGCGCAAACAGTCCTATTGTTACGGCTCTATGGCGCAATTCCATGGACCAAACAACAGGCAAGCCGGGGCGGTTCTGGCCATTCCCCGCGAAAGCGCCTATCTCGGCCCGCGTCTTGGGCGAAAGGCGTGACGCGACGATGACAGCACCCTACCACATCGAAGGCGAAGACCGGCAGGGGCGCTGGGTGGTGACCTGCGACCATGCCTCGAACCGGGTGCCGCCGGAGGTGGCGGGCGGCGACCTGGGCCTGCCGCCCGAGGACATGGCGCGCCACATCGCCTATGACGTGGGGGCCGCAGGCGTCGCACGCGCGCTGGCCGAGGCGTTGGACGCGCCCGTCATCCTGTCGGATTTCTCGCGCCTCGTGATCGACCCCAACCGGGGCGAGGATGACCCGACGCTGTGCATGAAGATCTACGACGGCTCGATCATCCCCGCGAACCGCCACGCCGATGCCGCCGAGGTCGAGCGCCGCCTCGACCTGTTCCACCGCCCCTATCACCGCGCCTTGTCCGGCCTGATCGCCAGCCGCAGCGCGCCCGTGATCGTCGCCGTCCATTCCTTCACCCCGCAATTCGTCGGCCGCCCGCCGCGGCCCTGGCATGTCGGCGTGCTTTACGCCGGCGACACCCGGCTGGCCTATCCGCTGATCGCGCGGCTGAACGCCGAGCCGGACCTGTGCGTCGGCGACAACCAGCCCTATTCCGGCCACCTGCCCGGCGATGCGCTGGACCGGCACGGGGTGCAACCCGGCCTGCCGCATGTTCTGGTCGAGGTCCGCAACGACCTGATCGAAACGCCCGAGGCGCAGCGCGCATGGGGCAATCGCCTTGCGCCGATGCTTGACGCGGCGCTGAAGAATGCCGAGGTCTGACAAAACCGCCGGAGGAGTGACAATGGACGACCAGACCAAGCTCGAACTGGAGGCCGCCGCCTTCCGCCGCCTCGTGCAGCATTTCGATGAGCGCACCGACGTGCAGAACATCGACCTGATGAACCTCGCGGGATTCTGCCGGAACTGCCTGTCGCGCTGGTACCAGGAAGCCGCCGCCGAGCGCGGCATCGAGATGGACAAGGAGGCCGCGCGCGAAGTGGTCTACGGCATGCCCTACGAGGACTGGAAGGCGAAGCACCAGACCGAGGCGACGGACGCCCAGAAAGCCGCCTTCGACAAGTCGAACCCCGGCCATTGACGCAAGCCGCCGACCCCAACCCGGCCTTCGACTACAGGCCGCCCGATCTGCCGCTCGACATCCTCCATGCCGACGACGAGATCGTCGTGGTCAACAAGCCCTCGGGCCTGCTGTCGGTGCCGGGGCGGGGCGAACACCTGTCCGATTGCCTGATGTCCCGCATCCGGGCCGCCTTTCCAACGGCGCTTCTGGTGCATCGGCTCGACATGGACACCTCGGGCGTCATGGTCTTCGCGCTGACGCCCCACGCCCAGCGCCACCTCGGGCTGCAATTCGAGAAGCGGCAGACGAAAAAAACCTATGTCGCCCGCGTCTGGGGCGAGATGGCCGAGGCCACGGGCCATGTCGACCTGCCGCTCTGCGTCGACTGGCCGAACCGCCCGCGCCAGCATGTCGATCACGAAAACGGCAAGCCCGCCCAGACCGACTGGCGCCGCGTGAGGATCGAGGACGGCACGACGCGCGTGCGCCTGATGCCGACGACAGGCCGCTCACACCAGTTGCGCGTTCACATGAAGGAGATCGGCCACCCGATCCTCGGCGATCCGTTCTACGCCGAGGGGGCCGCGCGCGACTTTCCCCGGCTGATGCTGCATTCCGAAAGCCTCAAGCTGAGGCACCCGAACGGCGGCGCGGGAATGCTGTTTCGGGCACCGGCGCCGTTCTGATCGCGGCGGCATGGGCCGCCAGCCACATTGCATCCAGATCGGCAAGGGCTGTGGCGTCGAAGCGGTCCTCGACCTCCCAATACCTTCCCGACGGCACCATGTAGCCCAGCGCCGCCTCGCGCGCCTGCGCGGCGGCAAGGCTCTCGGGCTCGGGCAGGACCGGGACGGCCAGCCCGAGCATGTCCCGCTCGGCGCGCGGAAACACCAGCCGGCTCTCCTGCGACGACAGGTTCACGCAGGCGCAACCCTGTTCGGCGGCCAGAAGCTGCAGCCGCGCCGCCTTGGCCTCGAGGCTTTGCAGCGTGATGTCGGGGCGCAGCGGGTCCGCCGTGCCGGTGCCGTAGAAATGCGTCCGTCCCGTCGCGGCATAGACCATGTCGCAGCCGAAGAACGCCATCACCCGCGGCTTCAGCGCGCCCAGCGCCCAGTAACCGGCGGTAAAGGCCATCGTCCCACCGGCGTAGACGAACCCGCCATAGGCGTTCTGCACCGGCACGTAATCGCGCGCCTCGACCCGGCGTTGCCCCGTGAGCAGCCCCGGCGGGCGGTGCTCGGACGGGAAATCCTCGGGGTGGATGGACACGTCCCAATCGGGGCGCAGCCGCCAGGCGTTGTTGATCGCCACGACCTGATCGAAACCGGACCGGTCCCAACTCTTTACCGCCACTGCAGCCGGTCCGCTGCCGAGGATCAAGACAACCGGGCCCATGCCGCGCTTCCTTCTGCCATCTGCGGCGGAGATAGGCGGCTTGCGCGACAGGACCACGACAAAGTTCCGCGGCGCAGCGAAACCGCGCCGCAGATGTCATCGGACGTGGCGGATCGGGATCACTCCCAGTCGCTGACGGCCTTGACCTCGAGGAACTCGTGGATGCCCCAGACCCCGCCTTCGCGGCCGCTGCCCGATTGCTTCATCCCGCCAAAGGGCGAGCCCTTGCCGAAGCCCTTGCCGTTGCACTCCACCATGCCCGAGCGCAACTGCCGCGCCACGCGGCGCAGGCGGTCCTTGTCGGTGGTCTGGATGTAGTTGGTCAGGCCGTATTCCGTGTCATTGGCCATGCGCACGGCCTCGTCCTCGCTGTCGAAGGGGATGATCGACAGGACCGGGCCGAAGATCTCCTCGCGGTAGATCGTCATGTCGGGCGTCACGTCGGCAAAGACCGTGGGCCGCACGAAGAACCCGCGGTTCAGGTGACCGGGCCGCCCGGTGCCGCCCGCGACCAGCCGCGCGCCCTCGTCGATGCCGGTCTGGATCAGCGACTGGATCTTGTCGAACTGCACCTCGGACACGACCGGCCCGATTCCGCGACCTTCCTGGCTGGCGGGGATGACCGGGGTTTCCTCGGCCACGCGCGCGGCGATCTCGACGGCGTCCTCGTAGCGGTCACGGCTGACCAGCATCCGTGTCGGCGCGTTGCAGGACTGGCCCGAGTTGTTGAAACACCGGATCGCGCCGCGCTTCACCGCCTTCTCGTCAGCATCGGCGAAAATGATGTTCGCCCCCTTGCCCCCCAGCTCAAGGCTCACGCGCTTGATCGTGTCGGCCGCCGCCTTGGAGATCAGCCGCCCGGCCCGCGTGGAGCCGGTGAAGCTGACCATGTCGACATGCGGATGCGCGCTCAGCGTGCTGCCCACGCCCGGCCCGTCCCCGTTCACCAGGTTGAACACACCCGGCGGCAGGCCCGCGGCATCCACGATCTCGGCAAAGACCAGCCCCGACAGCGGCGCAACCTCGGACGGCTTCAGGATCATCGTGCAACCCGCCAGCAGCGCCGGCGCGACCTTGAGCGCGATCTGGTTCATCGGCCAGTTCCACGGCGTGATCAGCGCGCAGACCCCGATGGGGTCGTGAAAGATGCGCTCGCCCGGCGCATGCGGCCCGAGGGGGCGGTCCCAGTCCATCTGCTTGGCGGCTTCGATGAACCCCTCGAAATGCCAGTCGCCCGAGGTGACCTGTTGCTGGCGCGACAGGTCGATGGGCGCGCCCATCTCGCGGCTGATCGCCTGCGCCATGTCCTCGGCGCGGGCCTTGTAAGCCTCCAGAAGCCGCTCCAGCGCCGCGATGCGCTCGGCCACGGGCGTGGCGGCCCAGCCGGGGAAGGCGGCATTGGCGGCCGCGACCGCGGCCTCGGTATCCTCGGGCTCACCCAGCGAGATCGTGGCGCAGACCTCCTCGGTGGAGGGGTCGATGACCGGGAAGTCGCGCGGCCGGATCGGCGCGACCCATTGCCCGTTGATGTAGAAATCGGTGGTCTTGGCCATGGTCGTCTCCCTTGGTTCGGGCAGAGCCTGTCATCCCCCGCCACGGGCTTCAAGCCAAGGGCGCGACGGCGGACAGGCCGGAAACGACCGTTCCGCCACAACGCCCGCGCGGGAACGGCCGGTTGCGATGCCGCACCGCGGCAGAATGCCCCGACTTTTCTGGGCAACGACGCGGCCCGCCCCCGTGAACCCGCCCAGCCAAGCGACTACCTGATCGTTGACAACGCTCATCCAGAAGGAACCCCAACCATGGCGCTGCGCATCAACGACACCCTGC
>JAOARA010000437.1 GCA_025211115.1 Roseicyclus sp.
GGGGTTGTGCAGGTGTTGTGCCGGGGCGGCGCCCGGTTCGGACGGTTTGGCGGTCGGGCTGGGGATGGCGCGGTTGGCCGGGTGGCGCGCTCGCGGCCCCCGTGCGCGGGCCGCGGGGCGCAAGGCGCGCGCCTTGCGGGGCCCTGGGGCGTAGGTGCGCGCGGGTGGTGGGTGTTTCGCGGGTGTTGTGCCGGGGCGTCGCCCGGTTTGGGCGGTGTGGCGGTCGGGCTTGGGACTGCGCAGTTGGTTGGGTGGCGCGCTCGGCCCCCGTGCGCGGGCCGCGGGGCGCAAGGTGCGCGCCTTGCGGGGGCCTGGGGCTAGGGGTGCGCGCGGGTGGTGGGGGTTGTGCAGGTGTTGTGCCGGGGCGGCGCCCGGTTCGGACGGTTTGGCGGTCGGGCAGGGGATGGCGCGGTTGGAAGGGTGGCGCGCACGCCGCCCCAGAGCGCGCCCCCCGTGCGCGGGCCGGGTGCGTCAGCTGCGCGCTGGAGCCGGGGGTTTCGCGGGTGTTGTGCCTGGGCTGCGCCCGGTTCGGGCGGTGTGGCGGTCGGGCCTGGGATTGCGCAGTTGGTTGGGTGGCGCGCCCGGCCCGCGTGCGCGGGCCGCCGGAAAACTCCTGTTTTCCGCCGGGTCCCGTCAGGGAACACTGCTGCTCGGGAGTGGGTCTGCGCTGTCGGACGGGTCCGTTCGGCGCGGGGTGGCAAAGGATGGCGGCGCCGCCAAGGGCGGTCCCCATGTGGCCGCCCGTGTCAGGAGCGGCCCCGGTGTCCGGCTCTGATCGGCCCGCGGCCTGCCGGGCCACGGGACGGAAACCTGAAGGTGGGCGGGGGTGTCAGGCCCGCCGGGACATGTCCATGGCCGGGGACACTCCCATGGCGGCGTTAAGAAAGCGTGAAGGTGCGAATCCTTTGACAGGACGGCCGGCCATGCCTATGAATTGAACAAGCGTTCAATTAATGGGAGGGTTGCGCGCATGTTCCTCGGTTCGATGACGTTCGATTTGGGCGATGAGGTCAACGCGCTGCGCGAGATGGTCCATCGCTGGGCCCAGGAGCGGGTGAAGCCGCTGGCCGCCGAGACCGACGCGACGAACGCCTTTCCCAACGAATTGTGGCCCGAGATGGGGGAGCTTGGTCTTCTGGGCATCACCGTCGACGAGGCCTACGGCGGCGCGGGGATGGGCTATCTCGCCCATACCGTCGCGGTGGAGGAGATCAGCCGGGTCTCGGCCTCGATCGGCCTGTCCTACGGGGCGCATTCGAACCTCTGCGTGAACCAGATCAAGCTGAACGGCACGCCCGAGCAGAAGGCGGCCTATCTGCCGAAGCTCATCACCGGCGAACACATCGGCGCGCTGGCCATGTCGGAGGCCGGCGCGGGCTCGGACGTCGTCGGCATGCAGCTGCGCGCCGAGAAACGGAACGACCGCTACGTTCTGAACGGCACGAAATACTGGATCACCAATGGGCCGGATGCCGACACGCTTGTCGTCTACGCCAAGACCGACCCCGCGGCGGGGTCGAAGGGGATCACGGCCTTCATCGTGGAGAAGACGATGAAAGGGTTCTCGACCTCGCCCCATTTCGACAAGCTGGGGATGCGTGGGTCGAACACGGCCGAGCTGATCTTCGAGGATGTCGAGGTGCCCTTCGAAAACGTCCTCGGCGAAGAGGGCAAGGGTGTGCGGGTGCTGATGTCGGGGCTGGATTACGAGCGCGTGGTGCTGTCCGGCGTCAACATCGGGATCATGGCCGGATGCCTCGACGAGGTGATGCCCTACATGGTCGAGCGCAAGCAATTCGGGCAGCCCGTCGGATCGTTCCAGCTGATGCAGGGCAAGATCGCGGACATGTATACGGCGATGAACTCGGCGCGGGCCTATGCCTACGAGGTGGCCAAGGCCTGCGACCGGGGCGAGGTCACGCGGCAGGATGCGGCGGCTTGCGTGCTTTATGCCAGCGAGGAGGGGATGAAGGTCGCCCACCAGGCGGTGCAGGCGATGGGCGGCGCCGGGTTCCTGAACGACAGCGCCGTGTCGCGCATGTTCCGCGATGCCAAGCTGATGGAGATCGGCGCGGGCACCTCCGAGATCCGGCGGATGCTGGTGGGGCGCGAGTTGATGGCGCTGATGGGGTGAGCCTTTCGCGGGATGGCGGGCCGGGGAATGCGTATTTGGAGAAAGATGAAGGCGGGGGCCGGGTCGATGGGGCCCCTGGGGGTCGGTCTCACCGGGCTTGTGACGGCGGGGGCGGCCCTTGGCCTGTGGCTGGGCCTGCGCGCCGTGCCGCCGGGCGAGACCGAGATGATCGAGGCCGCCGCGGCGCGTTACGTCTCGGAGACCGGCGGGGCGAGGACCGATTGCGCGGGGCGGCCCGCCACGGTCGCGGGGGTGCGGCTGGTGGTGACCTGCGGAGCGGATTGGGCGGTGGCGCTGGATCGCTGGGGGCGGCCGGTGGACGGGCTTGGCGTGGGGCCGGGCACGTGAGGGGCTGGGCTTCGGCTGTTTGCGTGGCCCTCGGTCTGGCGGGGGCGGCCGCGGCACAGGAGGGCTTGCCGGACTACCCCGACTGCCTGGCGCGGGCGGTGGCGCATTTCGAGATGGAGTTTTCGCGGGTGGGCCTGGCCGGGGAGCGCGAGGATTTCGAGATCGTGAGCCGCGAGCGGGTGGAGTATTGCGGCACGCTGGCCATCGTGGCCTGCGACCGCTCGGGCGCGCCGCTCGCCTGCCAGGCGGAACTGGCCGCGCGGCAATGGGCCTTGCGCGACGCGGTGCTGGCGGGCTTGCCCGCGCCCGAGGCGGTGCGCGGGGATCCGGTCTGGGCCGAGGGGCTGTACCCGACGCTCTGGGACGTGGCGCGCGGGTCTTCGGCGGGGCCGGATTGCGCGGGGGCGGATGCGGCCTATGCCGCCTGGTGCGAGACGCGGGAAGCGAGCGGGAAGCTCGCGGAGGCGGTCGCGCTCTGGCAGGTGGCGCGGCTCTTGGGGGCCGCGGGCCCTGCGGTGGAGGCCGGTTGGGTCGAGGCGGCGCGCTATGCGCCGGTGATGCGGCCCGTGGAAGGGGAAAACCGATGAGATTGAAATCGTCCTTCATGGCCGGGTCGGAGGAGGCGCGCGCGAACCGCGCGGCGCATCTGTCCGCGTTGGCCGAGATCGAGGAGGCTGCCGCATTGGCCGCCGAGGGCGGCGGCGCGCGGGCGCGGGAGCGGCATGTCGCGCGCGGCAAGATGCTGCCGCGGGAGCGGGTGGCGAACCTGCTTGATCCGGGCGCGCCGTTTCTCGAGGTGGGCGCGGTCGCGGGCCACGGGATGTATGAAGGGGCCGCCCCCTGCGGCGGCGTGATCGCGGGTGTGGGCGTGGTCGAGGGGCGGCAGGTGATGGTCGTCTGCAACGACGCGACGGTGAAGGGCGGGACCTATTACCCGGTCACCGTCAAGAAGCACCTGCGCGCGCAGGAGATCGCCGAGGAGAACCGGCTGCCCTGTATCTACCTTGTCGACAGCGGGGGGGCGAACCTGCCCAACCAGGACGAGGTGTTCCCCGACCGCGACCATTTCGGGCGCATCTTCTACAACCAGGCGCGGATGAGCGCCCAGGGGATCGCGCAGATCGCGGTGGTGATGGGCTCTTGCACCGCCGGGGGGGCTTATGTGCCCGCGATGTCGGATGTCTCGATCATCGTGAAGGAACAGGGGACGATCTTCCTCGCCGGGCCGCCCCTGGTGAAGGCGGCGACGGGGGAGGTCGTCAGCGCCGAGGACCTGGGCGGCGGGGACGTGCACACGCGGCTCTCGGGCGTGGCGGATTACCTGGCCGAGGATGACGCCCATGCGCTGGCGCTGGCGCGGCGGGCGGTGCGGTCCCTGGGGGATGCCGGGCTGAAGCCCGGCTTACGGGGCCGCGACCCGGCCTTCGACCCGGATGAGTTGCTGGGCGTGGTGCCCGCGTCGCTGACGACGCCCTATGACATCCGCGAGGTGATCGCGCGGATCGTGGACGACAGCTGGTTCGACGAGTTCAAGCCGCGCTTCGGCGAGAGCATCGTGACGGGTTTCGCGCAGGTCATGGGCCTCGATGTCGGGATCGTTGCCAACAACGGGGTGCTGTTCTCGGAAAGCGCGCAGAAGGCGGCGCATTTCGTCGAGCTGTGTTCGCAGCGGCGTATCCCGCTCGTGTTCCTGCAGAACATCACCGGCTTCATGGTGGGCCGGAAATACGAGAACGAGGGGATCGCGCGGCATGGCGCGAAGATGGTGACGGCGGTCGCCACGACCGCGGTGCCCAAGGTGACGATGCTGGTGGGGGGCAGTTTCGGGGCCGGGAATTACGGCATGGCGGGGCGGGCCTATTCCCCGCGCTTCCTGTGGTCCTGGCCGAATTCGCGGATTTCCGTCATGGGCGGCGCGCAGGCGGCGGGGGTTCTGGCCACCGTCAAGCGCGACGCGATGGAGCGCGCGGGGCAAGCCTGGTCGGCCGAGGAGGAGGCCGAGTTCAAGCGCCCTACGATCGAGATGTTCGAGCGGCAGTCGCACCCGCTTTATGCCTCGGCGCGGCTCTGGGATGACGGGGTGGTGGACCCGCGCAAGTCGCGCGAGGTGTTGGGCCTGTCACTTGCAACCGCGTTGAACGCGCCGGTGGAGGAGACGCGCTTTGGCCTGTTCCGGATGTGAGCGGCGGCGGAGGCGGGCGTCCCACCCACC
>JAOARA010000438.1 GCA_025211115.1 Roseicyclus sp.
AGTTTGCGCCGAAGCACCGGCTGACCGACATCATCGAGGTGAACATCTCGAACCTGGCCGCCGTGCCGTCCATCGTCTTCGGCAGCCTCGGGCTTGCGGTCTTCATCAACTTCGCGGGGCTGCCGCAATCGGCGCCCATCGTGGGCGGGCTTGTCCTGACGCTGATGACGCTGCCCACGATCATCATCGCCACGCGGGCATCCTTGCGCGCCGTGCCGCCCTCGATCCGCGAGGCCGCCCTGGGCGTCGGCGCATCCAAGATGCAGGCGGTGTTTCACCATGTCCTGCCGCTGGCGGCCCCCGGCATCCTGACCGGCACGATCATCGGCCTGGCGCAGGCGCTGGGGGAAACCGCACCGCTGCTGCTGATCGGGATGGTGGCCTTTGTCCGCGAATACCCCGCGGCCCCGCTGGACGGGCTGTTCGACCCGGCCTCGGCGCTGCCGGTGCAGGTCTACCAGTGGACTCAGCGGTCGGACCCTGCCTTTGTGGAACGCGCCTCGGGGGCGATCATCGTCCTGCTCGTGTTCCTGGTTTTCATGAATGCGGTGGCGATCATGCTCCGCCGTCGCTTCGAACGGCGCTGGTAGGACCGTCATGGAGGATACGAACATGAACGATATGCGCGTAACGGAGCGGACCGTGACCGACAAACAGATCAAGATGAAAGCCCGCAAGGTGCAGGTCTTCTACAGCGACAACCACGCGATCAAGGACGTGGATGTCGATATCGAGGACAAGACGGTGACCGCCTTCATCGGCCCTTCGGGCTGCGGCAAGTCCACCTTCCTGCGCTGCCTGAACCGGATGAACGACACCATCGACGTGTGCCGCGTCGAGGGCGAGATCGACCTCGAAGGCGAGGATATCTACGACGCCAAGGTCGACCCGGTGCAGCTGCGCGCCAAGGTCGGCATGGTGTTCCAGAAGCCCAATCCGTTCCCCAAGTCGATCTACGACAACGTGGCCTACGGGCCCCGCATCCACGGGCTTGCCCGCGGCAAGGCCGAGCTGGACGAGATCGTCGAGAAATCCCTGCGCCGCGCCGCGATCTGGAACGAGGTCAAGGACCGCCTGCAAGCACCCGGAACGGGCCTGTCGGGCGGCCAGCAGCAGCGCCTGTGCATCGCGCGCGCGGTGGCGACCAGCCCCGAAGTGCTGTTGATGGACGAGCCCTGTTCGGCGCTCGACCCCATCGCCACGGCGCAGGTCGAGGAACTGATCGACGAGCTGCGCGAGCGGTATTCGGTGGTGATCGTGACCCACTCGATGCAGCAGGCCGCCCGCGTCAGCCAGAAGACCGCGTTTTTCCACCTCGGGAACCTCGTCGAGTTCGGCGAGACCTCGAAGATCTTCACCAATCCCGACGATCCCCGCACCGAAAGCTACATCACGGGCCGGATCGGTTGAGGCAGCATTTCAGGGCAGGGGAGCAGACCATGCCGCATTCGGAACATATCGTCTCGGGGTTCGACCGCGACCTCGAGGGCATCCAGGCGATGATCATGCGCATGGGGGGCCTGGTCGAGGATGCCATCGCCAAGGCCACCGAGGCGCTCGAGGCCCGCGACCTCGAGCTTGCCCGCGCGGTGCGCGCTGGCGACAAGGCCATCGACGCGCTGGACGAACAGGTCAACGACGAGGCCGCCCGCGTCATCGCGCAGCGTCAGCCCATCGCCACCGACCTGCGGACGGTGCTGACCGTCTTCCGCATCTCGACCAACCTCGAGCGGATCGGCGATTACGCTAAGAACATCGCCAAGCGCACCGAGACGATCATCGACCAGCCCCCCGTGAACGGCACCGGGGCCTCGCTGCGGCGCATGGCGCGGCAGGTCGAGCTGATGCTCAAGGACGCGCTCGACGCCTATATCCAGCGCGACGCCGACCTGGCGCAGGATGTGCGCAACCGTGACCTGGACGTGGACCAGATGTATTCCGCGCTCTTCCGCGAATACCTGACCTTCATGATGGAGGATCCGCGCAACATCACGACCTGCATGCACCTGCATTTCATGGCCAAGAACATCGAGCGCATGGGCGACCATGTGACCTCGATCGCCGAGCAGGTGATCTATCTCGTCACCGGCGACATGCCCGACGACGAGCGGCCCAAGCAGGACCGCACCGCGCATGACGCGGGCCTGAAGGGGTAGGGCGGGGAGATGGCGGGCGAACCCATGGTGCTGGTCGTCGAGGATGAGCCGGCGCAGCGCGAGGTGCTGGCCTACAACATCCAGGCCGAAGGTTACCACGTCATGACGGCCGAGGCCGGTGACGAGGCGTTGGACATCGTGCGCGAGACGCCGCCGGACGTGATCGTGCTGGACTGGATGCTGCCGCATGTCTCGGGGATCGAGGTCTGCCGCCAGCTCAAGATGGGCGGCGAGACGGCGCGCATCCCGATCATCATGCTCTCGGCCCGCTCCGAGGAGGTGGACAAGATCCGCGGCCTCGAGACCGGCGCGGATGATTACGTGACCAAGCCCTATTCGCTGGCCGAGCTGCTGGCCCGCCTGCGCACGCAGCTGCGCCGCGTCCGGCCCGCCACCGTGGGCGAGCGGCTGGAATACGACGATATCGTGATCGACCTGGCCGAACACCGCGTCTATCGCGGCGGCGAGGAGCTGCGCCTTGGCCCGACCGAGTTCCGTCTGCTCACCGCCTTCATGGAGCGGCCCGGCCGCGTCTGGAGCCGCGAGCAGCTGCTGGACCGCGTGTGGGGGCGCGACATCTACGTCGACAGCCGCACGGTGGATGTGCATGTCGGCCGCCTGCGCAAGGCGCTGAAGGCGGGCGATCACGGCGACCCGATCCGCACCGTCCGCGGCGCGGGCTACGCGCTGGGGTAATCCAGCCCGTAGACCCGCGTGGCCGTGTCGAGAAAGACGTGGGGCAGGGCGCCCCTGTCCGTCAGGGCCACGGCGCGCGCCGTGTCCTGCAGGACGGAAGCATAGGGTTTGGAAAGTTTTTCAACGGGGTAGTTCGATCCGAACATGACCCGTTCCGCCCCGAACTCCGCCAGCAGGTGTGCTATCATCGGCGCGATGCTGTCGGCGGACCAACCGGTGTCGAACATGCCCCAGCCGCTCAGTTTGACCGAAACCTGCGGAAGCTTGGCCAATTCCGCCACGCCCGCGCGCCAGGTGGCATCCGCGCCGTTGCGCGGGCTGCCCGCGTGATCGAGGATCACGGGCATCTGCGGATGTGCGGCGAAGACCTCGGCGGCCTCGAACATTTGTTCGGGGTAACATTGCAGGTCGAAACGCAACCCGGCCTCGGCCAGCGTCGCAAGCCCCGCACGCCAGGCGGCCTCCGACAGGAGCGCACGGGGCGCGAAGCTCAGACCGGGCGCATCGGGCAGATGGCTGACGATCTGGCGCACACCGGCGAAGCCCGGTGTCTCGGCGTGACGGGCAAGCGTCCGGGCAAGATCGGGCGCGCAAAGGGCGGCCAGCCCGACGATGGCGACGCGATGCGCGCCCGCGGTTTCCGCAACGAAGCGCGTTTCGGCCACCGGGTCGGGCAGGGCGCCGTCGGTCTGCACATGGACAGAGGCGCGCGGGCGCAGCGGCGTTTCCGACAGGAATTCCTCCCACAGGTAATCGCGCTGGATCGGCGTGGGATCGCCAAAGGGTTTGGGCGCGCCGATGTCACGCAGCCAGCCATAGCCGATCTCGTCACCGCGGCTGTCTGGTGCCCAGACATGGTGATGCGCATCGACGAAGCCGAACGGGAGGAGGTCTGTCAGGGTGTTGTCCGGCATCCGTATGTCCCATAATCATGATTATGTTAAAAATGCATTCACCACGGCGGAGGATGTGGCCCGCGATTGGTGCCCCTGATCGGTCCTGCATTCAAGGGCCCGAGCCATCCGCAGCGCCGGGTTTCACACGAAGATGGCCGCATAAATCATTGTAAAGCCTTGCATTCGTGCCGCCGCGAGATGTCTCTGCCGCAACGTTCTCCGCTAGTGCGCTGAAAACATGCCAAGATTCCCCTTTCGCAAGCGACCGGCCCACGCCATAGTCAGCCCACGAGGGATAACGGCATGAAAATTCTGGTCCTGAACGGCCCCAATCTCAACCTGCTCGGCACGCGCGAACCCGAGGTCTACGGACATCACACGCTCGCCGATATCGAGGCGACCTGCGTCGCCCATGGCGCGACGCTGGGCGTCGAGGTCAGCTGCGCCCAATCCAACCACGAAGGCGCGCTGGTCGATCACCTGCATGCCGCGCGCGGCACCATGGATGGCGTGGTGCTCAATGCGGGTGCCTACACCCACAGCTCCATCGCGCTGCGCGATGCGATCTCGGGGGTGCAAGTGCCGGTGGTCGAGCTTCACCTGTCCAACACCCACGCGCGCGAGGCGTTCCGCCATGTCTCGCTCATCGCACCGGTCTGCGTCGGCGTGATCCAGGGGTTCGGTGCGGCCGGTTACCCGTTGGCCCTGACCGCGCTGCACGGACATCTGGCCGGGCGTCGGCCATGAGGGTTATCGAACCCTACCTGCGGATGCAGACGGTGGAAGACCTCTGGGCGCATCACACCGCGGTCATGGCCGATTACGGCTTCGACCGGCTGTTCTATGCCTTCAACGCGTTCCGGGGTGCGGGCCTTTATGACAATCCCGAGGATGCGCTTCTGCTGACGAACATGCCGACGGAGTATGTCGACGCCTATGTCAACGGCGGCATGTTCCGCGACGGTGTCATGCTGCGGTGGGCGGTTCAGAACACCGGCGCGGCCAGCTGGGAGGATGTCTACGCCCAGATGCAGGGCCACACCCTGACCGAGGGCGAAAAGGCGATGCGTGCGCTGAATGAACGTCACGGCATAACTGCCGGATATACAATCAGTTTTCCCATGGCGATCAAGAACGCCAACGCGGGTGTCGGCATGGCCGTCCCCAAGGGCCGCACGCAGGCCGATGCCGATGCGATCTGGGCCGAGCATGGACGCGATATCGAGACGATCAACCATGTCGCGCATCTGTGCATCCTGCAGCTTCCGGCGACGGGTCAACGCGCCCTGCTGACCCCGCGGCAGGCCGAAGTGCTCGAGCTGGTGGCCGACGGCAAGACGATGCAGGACATTGCCCTGATCCTCTCGCGCAACGTGGCGACGGTGGAAAAACACCTGCGCGGCGCGCGCGATGCGCTTGGCGTGGAAACCACCGCGCAAGCGGTCCGCAAGGCCTCGATCCTGAACCAGATCTTCCGCATCGACGAACTGGGGCAGCACGAAGCGGGCGCCCCGCCCACGATGGCCGGAACCGTCGCCCGAAGTGCGTGACGCCGTCCGCGTTTGGCAAGGGTAAGGTTTTCCACCGTTTCGCATCCCTCGCGCGCGCGGCACAGTGCCGATGTTCCGTGAGTGATGGCAATTCGGCCAGGAACATCGGGGGCTGTCGCGGATTGGCGCGTTCAGACGGTCCTCAAGGCCGGGAAACCGGGCCCGATGCGTGTCGCGGCGTAATTTCGTTCCGGCACGTGTCGAGGTTTGGGCGGGCGTGCTATCCCCATGTCCCTGCGCTCCGCCCTGTTTGCGGCGCCGTCCGGTCTACCCGGCGGCGCCGCTTTTTTTCATGTCCAGCCGTGCCGCATGGTCGAGGACCGCACGCAACACCTGCCGGCCGTAGGCGGCGTTGGCGTGATGGGCGTCGCTTGCGTTCTCGTGGCGATAGGCGGGGTCGGTAAAGCCCTGGGGCGTGATCGTCCCGGCCGGTTGCGGCACGACGGCGATACCCGCCTCGGCCAGCGCCGCCCCCACCGCCACGCGGTAGCGCCTGTCGATCTCGAGGCAGACCTCGGGGCGCAGGCGTTGGACATAGGGCGCATGGGCAAAGCAGCGCGGCCCCTCGATGACCACGAGGCTCAGTCCAAGCGCCGCGACCGCCCGCGCATAGGCGACCGCGTGGCCGCTGTCCTGCTCGATCAGCGCCTGAACGGTTTGCCGGGAGAGCGGGAGTTCCGCCTCCGACACCTGAAGCTCCCATGGCACATGGCGATCCCAGCTGACCGTGCGCAGGATGCGCGCGGTGTTGAGCGGCAGGGACATCGCGATCAAGGCCCCCTGCCCCTCGGGCCCCGCGAAACCCTGGCGGTCGAGCGTCAGGTTCCGCCAGCGCGGCGCGGTGGTGACGACCTGCGCGCCCGTGGGTGACACGGTGAAGAACGGCCGCGTCGCCTCGCCGCCGGGACCGAAGGCGTGAAAGGTCAGTTGCCGCCCCGCCGCCAGTTCGGGCGACAACTCGAAGGCGCGTTTCACCGCGCCGAGGTGGCTGTCGCCGATCAGCGCAAGCGGCATCATGGGTGCCGTCCTGCGCCGGGCCCGAAACTGCCGAGGATCTCCTCCTCGCAGGCCAGCGCCTCGGCACTGTCGGTCCCGGCCTCCTGCGCGCGCCCCGGCGGCGCGTCGGGCAGGCCGGCAAAGAACTGCGCCATGACGTGATCGACCCCGGCCCGGTTCACCGCGCGCAGGTTCGGCTCGAAGAAACTCCCGCGAAAGGGCGGGGCCGAGATGATCTCGTAGGACGGGAAATAGGCCACCCGCGGCAGCTCGCCGGCCACCTGCCCCGCCACCGCGCGCAGGATCGCCTTTGAGCCGCTGGTGGCCACCAGCACATGCGCGCCCGACATGGTCGCGGCAAGCGGCACCGGCGAAACCGTCAGGATCACCCGAGGCCCCTTGCCGCCGCGGGCGGCGCGGATCTTTTCGATGGCCTGCGTCAGGTCGGCATGGACCGAGGCGAAGGCGCGGTTCTCGAAGACGTGCCGCGCGGGATCGAACCGCCCGGCCAGCGTGCCTGGGCAGAGTGCGAATTCGACGCCAAGCGCGCTGTCCAGCCAGCTTTCGGTCAGCCCCAGCGTGAAGACGAGGATGTTGCAGGTCAGGATGGAGCGGCGAACGGCCTCGAGCGTCGCGCGGCGCGAGGCGAGCAGTTCGGCCG
>JAOARA010000439.1 GCA_025211115.1 Roseicyclus sp.
CAACTGGAAGACCCGCTTTGCCAAGTCGATGCCGATGATAGTAGCTTCGGACATGGATGCTCTCTCCTTCTGTGATGGCTTCACACGCATCACATTGGCACATTGCGATGCCGCCGGGAGGGGGCATCCATGCCATCAACATAGCCAAGAGACTGGCAAAAGAACCAGCCGAAAAAGGGATGCCGGATGGTGACAGGCTTCGGGGTCTGTTCGCATCGGGCGGCGCTGCGCGCGTCCGGACAGCAAGGGTATCGGCCTGCCCGAACGATCCCAAGGGTGCGATTTCGCCGTGGCTCGCCTGCGGTCGAGTCATGCACTAGTCATCATTCGGGATCATGCAGCTCAGCGGTCTCCCGCATACCCGCAGAGCCAAATGATACCCCGCGTGATACCCCGCACCCTGTGTGGACCCAGAAACCTAACAAATATCAAAGCATTGCCGGAAGGGCAGTGGCGGAGGAGGTGGGATTCGAACCCACGGTACGCTTTCGCGCACGCCGGTTTTCAAGACCGGTGCCTTCGACCGCTCGGCCACTCCTCCGGCCTGTCCCTCCTAGGGCCCGACCGGCGATTCTGAAAGGTGCCGTGTGGCACCACGGCCCGCGCGCGGGAGCGGGCGGGGACCGGGCTGCGCCAAACGGGTTTTCAGATCGCGCGAAACCGGCTATCTTTCGCGCAACAGGACCGGGAGCGGCGCGCAAGACGGTGCCCCGGATAACAAACGGTGTCGTGACGGCACCGATCGAGTGCGGACAGAGCAGCAAATGACCCGATCCTTTCCGTTTCCGCCGCGCGCCCGGCTTCTTCTCGGCGCTTGTGCCGTCTTGGCGCTGGGCGCCTGCACCGAGACCTTCCAGCCTTTCGGCAATGTCGGCACGCGCAACGCCACCAACGACGGGCCTGCGCCGCTGGGGGCGACCCGGCTGGTGGAGCGTGACATCGAGGCCCCCGACGTCTTCGAAGTGACCGAAGACGGGCTGTGGGACGGGCGGCCGTCGCTCGGCGGCGTCTGGGTCGCGCATCCGACCGCCGAAGACCCCGAGCGCGTCATCATCCGCAACGAGGAAAACGGCCGTTTCGTCATCGGTGCCCTGTTCCGGCGCGAGCGCGATCATCCGGGGCCCGAGCTGATGGTCTCGTCCGATGCCGCGGCCGCGCTGAACATCCTGGCCGGCGATCCGACCTTGTTGCAGGTCACGGCCCTGCGCCGCGAAGAGGTGCCCGACCCGGTCATCGCGCCCACGGTCGAGCCGCCGTCCGCCGAGGCGACGCTGGCCGCGGTCGAACCGGCGGCGATCACGGCAACCTCGCTTGCCGATCCGATCGCGGCCGCCGAGGCCGCCATCGCGGAAAGCGAGATCGCGGCGGAAACCGCCCGGAGCGCAAACCGCGGTGCCGCCGAGGAGCTGGCCGCGGCCCAGGGCGACATGTCCGCCCCGGCTTCGCCCCGCCCCACGACCGCGACCGCGACCGCGACCGCGCCCGCACCGAGCGCCGCCGCCGCCAGCACAGCGGCCTCCACGCTCGAGCGGCCCTTTGTCCAGATCGGCATCTTCTCCGTGCAGGAAAACGCCAACAACACCGGGCAGGCCTTGCGCAATGCCGGTCTTGTGCCGACTATCTACGACCAGAGCTCGAACGGTGGCCGCTTCTGGCGTGTCGTCGTCGGGCCGGCCCGGACCTCGGACGATCGCGCCGCCATCCTCGAGACGGTGCGCGGCCTCGGGTTCGGGGACGCCTATTTCGTCACGAGGTGACGTGACCCAAGAACAGGACATGGAATGACCGCCGCCATAACCGCCCTGCCCCATCGCGCCGCCGCATTCGTGGCGGCGCTTGCCTTTGCCCTGACCTGTGCCGCGCTGCCGGCCCCCGCACAAGGTTTCGAGACCGAGGCGCGGGGCGCCTATGTCGTCGATCACGGCACTGGGCAGGTGCTCCTGGCGCATAATGCGGATGTGCCGCTTCCGCCCGCGTCCATGTCCAAGCTGATGACGCTCCTGATGACCTTCGAGGCGCTGCAGCAGGGCCGCCTGACGCTCGAGACGCGCCTTCCGGTCAGCGAACACGCGATGAGCTTCGGCGGCTCGACGATGTTTCTCAACACCTCCGATCGCCCCACGGTCGAGGACCTGATCCGCGGCGTCATCATCGTCTCGGGCAACGACGCCTCGGTCGCGCTGGCCGAGGCCCTCAGCCCCGATGGCACCGAGGAGGGGTTCGCCCGGATCGCAACCGAGCGCGCGCGCGAGTTGGGCATGAACCAGACCACGATCCGCAACGGCAGCGGCTGGCCCACCGCGGGCCATGTCATGAGCATGCGGGACCTCGGCATCCTCGCCGAGGAGATCATCACCGAACACTCGGAATACTATCACTATTTCTCGGAAACCGAATTCGACTACGAGAACCGCTCGCCCGCCAACCGGTTCAACCGCAACCCGCTGCTGGGCATGGGGATCGGGGCCGACGGGCTCAAGACCGGGCACACCCAGGAAGCGGGCTACGGGCTGGTGGGTTCGGCCATGCAGGGCGAGCGGCGGATCACCTTCGTGATCACCGGCCTGCCCTCGGCCGCGGCCCGCGCGCGCGAGGCGGAGCGGATCACCAGCTGGGCGCTGCGCCAATTCGTCGAGCGCGAGGTGGTCGAGGCGGGCACCGAGATGGCCCGCGCGCCCGTCTTCATGGGGGCGGCCGCCGATGTCGGCCTTGCCCCCGCCACCGACCTGTCGCTCCTTCTGCCCGCGGTGGGCGAGCCCGCCCTGAGCGCCGAGGTCAGCTATGTCAGCCCCGTGACCGCCCCCGTCGCGGAAGGCGCGGAGCTGGGCACGCTGCGCGTGACCCTGGGCGAAGGCCAGGACGCGGTGGAGCATGTGATCCCGCTCGTGGCGACCGGGACCGTCGCCGAGGGCGGCATGTTGACCCGCCTGGGCACCGCCGCGCGTGCCGTGCTCTACGAGCTGATCGGACCGCCCCCGGTGCCGGTCACGGCTGGCGGCTGATGCCGCGGGCGGGGGGGCTGTTCGTCAGCCTCGAGGGGATCGACGGCTCGGGCAAGTCCACGCAGGCGCGGCGGCTGGCCGAGTGGCTGCGCGCCCGCGGGCGCGATCCGGTCCTGACGCGCGAGCCCGGCGGCGCGCCGGGGGCGGAGGAGATCCGCCGCCTGCTGGTCGAGGGAGACCCCGACCGCTGGTCGCCCGAGACCGAGATCCTGCTCTTCACCGCCGCCCGCCGCGACCACATGGAGCGGACGATCCGGCCCGCGCTGGCCGCGGGGCGCGACGTGATCACCGACCGCTTCGCCGACTCCACGCGCGTCTACCAGGGCGCCACCCGCGGCGACCTGCGCGGGCTGGTCGATGACATCCACGCCCGCGTGATCGGCATCGAGCCGGACCTGACGCTGATCCTCGACATGGAGCCGGAGGTGGCGCTGAGCCGCGGCCTGGCCCGGCGGTCGGGCGAGGACCGGTTCGAGGAGTTCGGCCTGCCCTTCCAGGAAAAGCTGCGCGACGGGTTCCGCGCGCTCGCCGCCGAGGCGCCGGGGCGCTGCGTGCTGATCGACGCGTCGCAAGACGCGGACAGCATCGCCGGGGTCGTCGCCGAGGCCGTGGCCGCCCGGCTGGGATGAGGGGCGCAAAACGGCCGTTTTGCGGGGGCGGAAATCTGCAGATTTCCGGTGCGGAAAACTCGAGTTTTCCGCCGCCCGGCCTGCATGTTAGGACTGCGGAATGAGTGATGACGCCCTGCCGGAACCAGATCGCCTCGAAGGGGCACCCCACCCGCGCGACACCGCGCGCCTTTTCGGTCACGCCGAGGCCGAGGCGGCGTTCCTGTCCGCCGTCACCTCGGGCCGCCTGCCCCATGGCTGGCTCCTGACCGGGCCGCGCGGCGTGGGCAAGGCGACATTCGCCTGGCGCGCGGCGCGGTTTCTTCTGGCCACGCCCATCGACGAGGGCGACGGGCTGTTCGGGGCACCACCCCCGCCCGAAAGCCTCGACATCGACGAGAGCCACCCGGTCGCGGCACGGATGCGCGCGCTGTCGGAGCCGGGGCTGTGCCTGATCCGCCGCGGGCCGCGGCCCGACGGCAAGGCGCTGTCGGACGTGATCCGCGTGGACGAGGTGCGGCGCGTGAAGTCGTTCTTCGCCATGTCGGCCGGCGGCAACGGGCGGCGCGTGGTGATCGTGGACCCCGCCGACGAGATGAACCCCTCGGCGGCGAACGCGCTCCTGAAGGAACTGGAGGAGCCGCCGAAGAACGCCGTCCTCTTCCTGATCTCGCACCGCCCCTCGGGCCTGTTGCCGACGATCCGCTCGCGCTGCCGGACGCTGCGCTTCGGCGCGCTTGGCACGGGCGAGCTGCAATCGGCACTGGAACAGGCGGGCCACGCCGTGCCCGACAATGCGACCGGGCTCGCGGAACTTGCGGGCGGCTCGGTGGGCGAGGCGGTGCGCCTGATCGCGCAGGACGGGCTGGGCCTTTACGGCGATCTGCTGGCGCTTCTCTCCAGCCTGCCGCGGCTCGACCGGGGGCTTGCGATGCGGCTGGCGGATGCGACGCAGGGCAAGACCGGCGAGGCGCGCTTCGACCTCACGCTCTCGCTGCTCGACACCGCGCTGGCGCGGCTGGCACGGTTGGGCGCGACGGGGCAGGTTCCGACCGAGATCCTTCCGGGCGAGGCCGCGACGCTGGCGCGGCTGTCGCCCGACCCGCAGGCGGCCCGCGCCTGGGCCGAGCTGGCGGCGACGCTGACGCAGCGCGCGCGGCGCGGCAAGGCGGTCAACCTTGACCCTGCCGCGCTCATCTTCGATATGTTCCTCGACCTCGACCGGACCGCCGCGCAGCTTCCCGCGGCGTGACAGCCCCGAACGCTCCAAAAAGCCCCGAAAGCCGTGTGATGCCCGAGACCCCCGACATCGTCGACAGCCATTGCCACCTCGATTTCGACAGCCTCAAGGACGAGCTGCCCGAGGTGGTCGCCCGCGCGCAGGCCGCGGGGGTCAGGCGGATGGTGACGATCTGCACCCGCCTGCGGAACGCAGCCAGCGTGCAGGCCATCGCCGAGGCCCATGCGCCCGTCTTCTGGGCCGCGGGCACCCACCCGATGAGCGCGGCCGAAGAACCGCTTGCCACGGTGGACGAGCTGGTGGCGCTCGCGCGCCATCCGAAATTCGTCGGCATCGGCGAGACCGGTCTCGATTACCATTACACGGCCGACAGCAAGGCGGTGCAGCAGCAAAGCCTCCGCCTGCATATCGAGGCGGCGCGCCAGACCGGTCTGCCGCTCATCATTCACGCCCGCGACGCGGACGAGGACATGGCGCGCATCCTGGCCGAGGAACACCGCGCGGGCGCCTATTCCTGCGTGATGCACTGCTTCAGCTCCAGCGCCGAACTGGCGCGGGCGGCGCTCGACCTCGGCTTCTACCTGTCGATGTCGGGCATCGCGGCCTTCCCCAAGTCACAGGAGTTGCGCGAGATCTTCGCCGCAGCCCCCCTCGATCGTATCCTCGTGGAAACCGACAGCCCCTATCTCGCCCCCCCGCCCCATCGCGGCAAGCGCAACGAGCCGGCCTATACCGCCCATACCGCGCGCGTGGGGGCCGAGGTCTTCGGCCTCGACTATGCCGAGTTCGCGCGGGCGACCTCGGCGAATTTCGACCGGCTGTTCTGGAAGGCCGCCGCCTGGGCAAAGGCCGCGTAACCTCATGGCGCAACTCATCTTCACCATTCTCGGCTGCGGCTCCTCGGGCGGGGTTCCCC
>JAOARA010000440.1 GCA_025211115.1 Roseicyclus sp.
GCTCGCGGCCTGTGCCGTGGGCCTGCGCCGCAGGTACCAGTACCAGACGCGGTAGCCCTCGAGCAGGGCGAGCGGCAGGAAATGGGTGATCGCGGCCTCGGGGTGCTCCCAGTCATGGAGCGCCGCCCAGTGCAGCAGGGTGAAGACCGCCGCGGCATAGGTCATGCGCTGCAGGGTCTTCCAGTGCCGCCCCATCAGGCGCTGCGCCCAGTCGGCCGAGGTCAGTGCGAGCGGCACGAAGATCACGAAGGCGATCCAGCCGGTCCAGATGTCGGTGCGGTCCAGCTCTCCCAGGACGCCGCCGAGGCTGCCGGTGTCGACCAGGTAGAACAGCGTGTGCAGCGCCGCGTAGCCGAAGCTTGCGACGCCAAGGTAACGGCGGTTCTTCTTCAGCCATTGCGGCCCGCGCCAGCCGTGGAACAGCAGCGCCAGCGGGGTGGCCATCAGGGTCACGATCAGGATCCGCGCGGACATTTCCCCGCTCGGGTGAAGCAGCTCGTGGACGATCCGCTCATCGGTCGAGGTCAGGGCCTGGATGCTCCAGGCCAGCGCCGGCAGGGCGAGGATGGCCCATAGGCCATAGGGGGAAATGCGGGCGAACATGGGGGGCTCCTTCGTGACCGAACCCCCGTTGCACGTCGCCCGCGCTGGTTTCCGTCGCTATTGGGCGAGGATCGCCGAGGGGGCGGTCACGTCGATCCCCAGCGCGCGCCCGACGGCGTGGTTGGTCAACTGCCCCGCGTGGGTGTTCAGCCCCGCCAGAAGGTGCGGATCGTCAAGGCAGGCCTGCCGCCAGCCCTTGTCGGCCAGCGCCACCATGAGGGGCATCGTCGCGTTGCCAAGCGCGATGGTGGAGCTGCGGGCGACCGCACCCGGCATGTTGGCGACGCAGTAATGCACCACGCCATCCACCTCGTAGATCGGGTCTTCGTGGGTGGTGGCCTTCGACGTCTCGAAGCATCCGCCCTGGTCGATGGCGACGTCCACGATCACCGCGCCGCGCTTCATGGTGGAGAGTTGCGCGCGCGTCACCAGCTTGGGCGCGGCCGCGCCGGGGATCAGCACCGCACCGATCACCATGTCGGCGGTGGTGATCAGCTCGGCGGTGCTGTCGGCGCTGGCGTAGCGGGTTCTGAAGCTGCCGCGGTAGACATCGTCGAGGTAGCGAAGCCGCGGGAGCGACCGGTCGAGCACGGTGACATCCGCGCCCATGCCCGCCGCGACGCGGGCGGCCTGCGTGCCGACGACGCCGCCGCCGATCACCACGACCTCGGCCGGGCCGACGCCGGGCACCCCGCCCATCAGCACGCCGCGGCCGCCATTGGCCTTTTGCAGGGCCCAGGCGCCGACCTGCGGCGCAAGGCGGCCCGCGACCTCGGACATGGGCGCGAGGAGCGGAAGTCCGCCATGGGCGTCGGTCACCGTCTCGTAGGCGATGGCGGTCACGCCACTGTCGAGCAGGTCGCGGGTCTGCTCGGGGTCGGGGGCGAGGTGGAGATAGGTGAAGAGGATCTGGCCCGCGCGCAGCTGCTTGCGCTCGACGGCCTGCGGCTCCTTCACCTTCACGATCATGTCGGCCTCGGCGAAAACCTCGGCGGCGGTGGTGACGATGCGCGCGCCCACGGCCTCGTAGGCGGCATCCTCGAAGCCCGCGCCTGCGCCCGCGCCGGTCTCGATGATGACGTCATGGCCATGGGCGATGGCCTCGCGCGCGGCGGCGGGGGTCAGGCCGACGCGGTATTCCTGCGGTTTGATCTCTTTCGGGCAGCCGATCAGCATGGGGGGTCTCCTTCCCTGTCTGTCCGGATGATCCGCTGATACGGCTGAAATTGCTTTGATCTTTCGCGCGGGCTTGCCCATATACGCGCACGTATTTCCACTGAACGGGCCCGACCATGAAAGAATTTCGCGCCGATGCGCAGCTCGACGACATGGACCGCGCCATCCTGCGGGTGCTTCAGCGCCATGGCCGCATGACCCATGCGGAGCTGTCCGAGCGGGTGCATCTGTCGCCCTCGGCCTGTCACCGGCGGGTGCAGCGGCTGGAGGGGGCGGGCGTGATCCGCGACTATGTCGCGCTGCTGAACCCGCGCGCGGTGGAGCGGGTGACGACCGTCTTCGTCGAGATCAAGCTGTCAGGGCAATCCGACGAGATCCTGGACGCCTTCGAGAAAGCGGTCGCGCGGGTGCCGGACGTGCTGGAATGTCACCTGATGGCGGGCTCGGCGGATTACCTGCTCAAGGTCGTCTCGAAGGACAGCGAGGATTTCGCGCGTATCCATCGCCAGCACCTCGCGCGGCTGCCGGGGGTGGCGCAGATGCAGTCGAGTTTCGCGCTCAAGACGGTGTTCAAGACAACCGCGCTGCCCGTGTAGGGTGGGCAATCCTGCCCACCTCACCGGCGCTATCGACCGGATCGGCTACACTACCGCAGCCTCAGGCCCGAGTCCGGATCGAAGAAATAGGCATCCTTCGGATCGAAACTGATGCCGACCTTGCTGCCGGGGCGGGGGGCCTGCTGGTCGTGGGCCTCGACGATGATCTTCTCGCCGCCGGGCGTCGTCAGGTAGTGGTAGCTCACGCCGCCCAGCTGCTCGCTCAGGTCGACGGTGTGGCTGTCGCCCTCGGCAAGCCTGAGGTGGTTGGGCCGAACTCCGACGGTCACCTTGCCGCCCGCCGCGCGGGGCGCGGGCACCGTCACCCCGCCAAGGCCCGGCACATGCGCTCCGGCCTCGCTCACCGTCCCGTCGAAGAAATTCATCGCCGGGCTGCCGATGAAGCCCGCGACGAAGCGGTTGTCGGGGTCGTTGTAGAGCTCGAGCGGCGCGCCGACCTGCTCGATCCTGCCCGCGCGCAGCACGACGATCTTGTCGGCGAGCGTCATCGCCTCGAC
>JAOARA010000441.1 GCA_025211115.1 Roseicyclus sp.
ATCTCGGTCACGTCCTGCAGCGCGCCCATGTCCTGCGACAGGCGCGCGCGCACCGCCGCGGTGGCCGATCGGCCCAGCCCCGCGGGCGCGGCAAGCGTCAGGTAAAGCGCCCGGCTGTCGGCGAAATCGGGCGCAAGCGCGATGTCGAGCAGCCCGCCCTGCCGCAGCGCCACCACCTCGGGCACGCCCGCCAGCGGGGCCGAGACCGCGCCGTCGCGCGTTACATGGCGCAGCGTCCCGCCGCGTTCGGTCACGAGGTAGCCCGCCCCGCCGGGCAGGACGGCCCGCCCCCAGGGCGTGTCGAGGCCGCCTGCCACCTGCGACAGCGCAGGCGCGGGCCGGGTGATCTGCGCGGGCGCCTCGGTCTGTTCGGGAAAGGCGGGGCCGATGCCGGGGCGGTTCGGCGCACCGTCCGGCCAGGGCTCGGCCAGGGCGGGGGCGATGAACGAGGCAAGGCAGGCAAGGGCAAGTGCAAGGGCAGGGGCGCGGCGCATGGCAGTCTCCGGTCGGGGGCTCCGCCAAAGAAATAGGCCGCACCCCGTTGGGATGCGGCCTGCGTGTCTTCACGTCCCTGTGAGCGGGCCCGTGAGGGGCCGGATCAGGACTGCGCGTCCTCGTCCGAGGCGGCGGCGCGGGGGGCGTCGCCCTCGTCGTCGTCGTTCTGCGCCCCGCCGATGTCGTCGAACAGCTCGGCGATCTCGAATTCGGCGGCGGCCTCTTCCTCGGCGGCCAGTTCCTGGATCGTCTTGCCCGACGCCTGCAGCTCGGCCTCTTCGGGCGAGCGGGCGACGTTCAGGACGATCGTCACTTCGACCTCGGGGTGCAGGACGACCTGCACGCTGTGCAGACCCAGTTCCTTGATCGGGCTGGAGAGCTGCACCTGCTTGCGGTCGACGGTGACACCGGCCTCGGTGGCGGCATCGGCCGCGTCGCGGGTGGTGACCGAGCCGTAAAGCGCGCCGGCGTCCGACGCCGAGCGGATCACGACGAACTGCTGCCCGTCGAGCTTCTCGGCCAGCTTCTCGGCCTCGACCTTGGTCTCGAGGTTGCGCGCCTCGAGCACGGCTTTCTGCGCTTCGAAGGCCGCCATGTTGGCGTCATTGGCGCGCAGCGCCTTTTTCTGCGGCAGAAGGTAGTTGCGCGCGTAGCCGTCCTTGACCGAGACGACTTCGCCCATCTGGCCAAGCTTGGCCACGCGTTCCAGAAGGATCACATCCATCGGTTCGGCTCCTTACTTGACGGCATAGGGCAGCAGGGCCAGGAACCTTGCGCGCTTGATCGCCTGGGCGAGCTTGCGCTGGTTCTTGGCGCCGACCGCGGTGATGCGGGAGGGCACGATCTTGCCGCGCTCGGAGATGTAGCGCTGCAACAGGCGGGTGTCCTTGTAGTCGATCTTGGGGGCGTTGTCGCCCTCGAACGGATCGGACTTGCGACGGCGGAAAAACGGTTTGGCTGCCATGATTCTATCCTCTCTCAGCGGCGCTCACGGCGACCTTCGCGGTCGTCACGCTTCTGCATCTGGACCGAAGGGCCTTCTTCGTGGGCGTCGACCTTGATGGTCAGCACGCGCATCACGTCGTCGTGTAGGCGCATCAGGCGCGCCATTTCCTGCACGGCGGCCGACGGCGGGGCGGTGCGCAGGTAGGCGTAATGGCCCTTGCGGTTCTTGTTGATCTTGTAGGCCATCGTCTTGACACCCCAATATTCGGTGTCGACGACGGTGCCGCCATTGTCCTTGAGGATGGTGCCGAAGTGCTCGATCAGGCCTTCGGCCTGCGCGTTGGACAGGTCCTGACGCGCGATCATCACATGCTCGTAGAGAGGCATGGAAGCTCCAGTTCTGTTACGGGCGTCTTTCAAAGGCCGGGTTTCAGGGTCTCTGCCAAACCGGCCACGAGGGAGCACGCCATTCAGATTGCGAACGGCAGAGACGCCGCCCCCTTACCGTCCCCGCCCCCCCGGCGCAAGGGAGGGCAAGTGCGCGGTTCCACGGGGCTTCCCCATTGCTGCCTCAATTCGACCACGCCGCGGCTCTAGGCGAGGCGGGTGGGGGTGTTTCGGCGCCCCGACGGGATTTGCCGAGGATGTCGCCATGACGGGGTGCCGGATCGCAATCGGCCGCACGGCCTTGAACCGCCTGCGCCGCTTTTCAGCGGCCGAGGAGGGCGTGGCGACGATCGACTGGGTGCTGATCTGCTGCGGTGCGACCGCGGCCGGCGCGGTGGCGCTGAACATGGGCAAGGACACTTTCACGCAATACAGCTCCAACATGCGCAGCGAGGTGCAGGGCTCCTATTTCCAGGCCCCCTGGGCCGACCAGCTGGCGATCCCGCAACCCGAGCTGTGGGGCGAACAGGCGGCGATCACGCCCAATGCCGAGCGGCCGGACACCGAGACCGCCTGGGGCGGCAACGAGACGCTGACCGAGGTCGCCAACGGCGGGCCGCTGGACCCGCCCCCGACCGAGGGGGACTGCGACCCGGAGACGACACCGGATTGCACGGGCGATGGCGGCACCCCGACCGAAGAGCCCACCGG
>JAOARA010000442.1 GCA_025211115.1 Roseicyclus sp.
CGCAGCGCGACCAGCTGGGCGTATTCGCGTCCCAGCAATAGCCCGTTCACCGCCCAGAACAGCAAGGGCGCGATGGGCGCGAACAGCAGATAAGCCACCAAGGCCAGCAGGTTCACCCCGATCACCACGCCGAGAAACCGCGCGCCATCCGCGATCCCCTCGGCCAGCCCGATGCTGCGCGCGGGCGGAAGGCGCGGATAGTGCCGATCCTCGACCGCATCTGCCACCTGTTCGAGGAAGATGCCCATGAAGGCCGAGGCGACGGGCACTATCAGAAAGACCGACAGCACGAGAAACAGCGGCACCGCCGCCCAGCTCAGCGCCTCGTCGGCCCAGGCGATCTCGCCGATCCAGGGCAGGGTGAAGGCCTCGGGCAAAAGCCAGCCGATCAGCGTGACGAAGCCCACGTAGACCGCGACGAGCAGGGCCAGCGTCAGGCCTATGCCCAGACCCACCACGCCCAGGAACCGCCGGTCCGACAGCTGCCCCAGCGCGCGGGTAAAGGCGGTCAGGATCACGTCTCGACCCAGCGGGTGATCGCGTCCAGATCGGGCCGCGGTCGCGCGGCGGGCGCGGCGGTGGGCGTTCCGAGATGCACGAAACCGGCCACGACCTCGGGCGGCTCGATCCCCAGGCCCGCGCGGAGGAACGCCGGGTCGCGGGCCATCCAGCCGGTCAGCCAATGGCCGGCAAAGCCCGCCGCCTGCGCCGCGTTCACAAGGCTCAGACAGGCCAGCGCGGCGGTCTGTTCCTGCTCGATCAAGGGGATGGCGCTGTCGGTGCGCGGGCTGAAGACGACGGCCACGGTCAGCCGCGCATCCTCGAAGGCCGCGGATTGCTTCACCAGCTTGTCGGGGTCGCGCCCCTGCGCGGTGCCGACCTCGCGGGTGACGGCGGCCAGCCGGTCGGACGCGGCGCAGCGCAGCACCTCGAACCGGAAGGGCACGAGCTTGCCATGGTCGGGCACGCGGGCGGCCGCGGTCAGCAGCCGCCGCAGCGTCGCGTCATCGGGGGGCGGGTCCGCGTGCAGGCGCACCGGAACCGACCGGCGGGTCAGAAGAAATTCGAGGGGGTCATGCGTGTCCATATGGCTCATTTCTGCGCTCGGCGACCGGTAATCAAGCCCCCACCGGCGCCGCCATGCCGGGCGCGCGCGGGGGAGGAGAGGGGCGCATGACGCCCCTGCGCCTCACTCTGCCTTTTTCGCGGCCGTCTTGGGCTTGGCTGCCGCCTTCGGCTTTGCCGCGGTCTTGGTCTTCGCCGCGGTCTTGGGCTTGGCGGCGGCCTTGGGCTTTGCCTTGGCCTTGCCGCCCTTCGCCGCCTTTTCGGCGATCAGCGCCACGGCCTGCTCCATCGTCAGCGCCTCGGGCTCCACGTCCTTGGGCAGGGTCGCGTTGACCTTGTCCCATTTCACGTAAGGCCCGTAGCGCCCCGACATCACGTTGACCGGCCCGCCATGCTCGGGATGCTCGCCCAGCTCCTTGAGCGGCGCCGCCGCGGCCCCGCGCCCGCCGCGGCCCGCGGCCTTGGCCGCCAGCAACTCGACCGCGCGGTTCATGCCCACGGTCCAGACCTCCTCGACATCGGGCAGGTTGGCGTAAAGCGGCTTGGCCGCGTCCTTGGCCTTGTAGCTGACATAGGGGCCGAAGCGCCCGATCGCGGCCTCGACCGGCGCGCCATCCTCGGGGTGGTCGCCCACGTGGCGCGGCAGGGTGAGAAGCTTCAGCGCCTTGCCGATGTCCATGTCATCGACCGACCAGCCCTTCGGCAGGGAGGCGCGCTTGGGCTTCTTCACCTCTTCGGTGACCTCGCCCAGCTGGACATAAGGGCCAAAGCGCCCGTCGCGCAGCGTCACGGGTTCCGATGTGTCGGGGTCCACGCCCAGCATCTTGCCATCCGGCCCGATCGCGGTGCCGTCGTCGCCGTCGGGGTTGGGCGGGCCGAAGGGGCGGGTGTAGCGGCATTCGGGGTAGTTGGAGCAGCCGATGAAGGCCCCGCCCGAGCGCGCCGTGCGCATCGACAGCCGCCCCTGCCCGCAATTGGGGCACAACCGCGGGTCGGTGCCGTCCGGCGTGGGCGGGAACAGGTGCGGCTCCAGCACCTCGTTGATCTTCTCCAGCACATCGGTGATGCGCAGCTCGGAGGTTTCCGAGATCGCCGCCGAGAAATCGCGCCAGAACTTGTCCAGCACGTCCTTGTAGGCACGCTCGCCCGCGCTGACCTCGTCGAGCTGGTTTTCGAGGTCGGCGGTGAAGTCATATTCCACGTAGCGGCGGAAATAGTTGACCAGGAAGGCCGTCACCAGCCGCCCCTTGTCTTCGGGGATCAGGCGGTTCTTGTCCTTTCGGACGTAGCCGCGCGCCACGATCGTGTCGAGGATGCTGGCATAGGTCGAGGGTCGCCCGATGCCCAGCTCCTCCATCCGCTTCACCAGCGTCGCCTCGGTGTAGCGGGGCGGGGGCTGGGTGAAATGCTGCTGGCCCAGCACCGCGCCATCGGCGGACAGGAGCGCCGCCTCGGATTTGCGCAGATCGCCACCGGCGTCGGCCTCGACCACCGCGTCGGACTGCCCGGCCAGCTTGGCCCAATCCGCGCTCAAGGCTTGCGCGGCGGGCTTCAGCCGGTCGCCTTGGGTGATCTGCGGCAGGCGGTTGCCGTCCTCGTCCTCCACATCGTCGCGGCCTTCCTCGTAGACCTTGAGGAACCCGTCGAAGAGCACGACCTGCCCCGTCGCGCGCAGCTCGACCTGCCCGTCGGGCGCGCCGATGGTGACCGTGGTGCGCTCCAGCCGCGCGGCCTCCATCTGGCTGGCGATGGTGCGCTTCCAGATCAGCTCGTAGAGCTTGCGCTGGTCATCTTCCGACAGGCGGATGTCGCCCGGCGCCTTGGCCATGTCGGTGGGCCGGATGCACTCATGCGCCTCCTGCGCGTTCTTGGCCTTGTTCTTGTACATCCGCGGGTCGGCGGGGACATACTCCGCCCCGTAGCGGTCCTTGATCGTGTCGCGCGCGGCATGGACGGCCTCGGGCGCCATGTCGATGCCGTCGGTCCGCATGTAGGTGATGTGGCCCGCTTCATAGAGGCGTTGGGCCGCGCTCATGGTCTGGCGCGCGCCCATGCCGAACTTGCGGCTCGCCTCCTGCTGCAGGGTCGAGGTCATGAAGGGCGGGGCGGGGTTGCGGCTGGCGGGTTTCGCCTCGACGCTGGTGACCGACAGGGCGCGCGACGACACCGCCTGCACCGCCATGCCCGCCTCAACGGCGGTCTTCAGGTCGTAGCGGTCGAGCTTCTTGCCGCGCAGATGCGTCAGCCGCGCCTCGAAGCTCTGGCCTCGCGGCGTCTCGAGCATCGCGCGGACCGACCAGTATTCGGTCGCGCGGAAGGCCTCGATCTCCATCTCGCGGTCGGTGATGATCCGCAGTGCCACCGACTGCACCCGCCCCGCCGATTTCGCGCCGGGCAGCTTGCGCCACAGCACGGGCGACAGGTTGAACCCCACGAGGTAATCCAGCGCGCGGCGGGCCAGATAGGCCTCGACCAGTTCCATGTCGACCTGCCGGGGGGCCTTCATCGCCTCGGTCACGGCGGTCTTGGTGATCGCGTTGAAGACCACGCGGCTGACGGCGGTGCTCTTCTTGATCGCCTTGCGCTTGGTCAGCGCCTCCTGCAGGTGCCAGCTGATCGCCTCGCCCTCGCGGTCGGGGTCGGTGGCAAGGATGAGCGTATCGTCATCCTTCAGGGCATCGGCGATGGCCTTGACGTGTTTCTTGCTGTCGGCCCCCACCTCCCACAGCATCTCGAACCCGTGGTCGGGGTCGACCGATCCGTCCTTCGACGGCAGGTCGCGGACATGGCCATAGGACGCGAGAACCGTGTAATCGCTGCCGAGATACTTGTTGATTGTCTTGGCCTTGGCGGGCGATTCGACGACGACGACGGGCATGCGGATACGGTCCTCAAAGGGTAAGGGCCCGGGAGGGGGCCTAATGGCGGCGGAACATGTGGGCTGTGCCCCCGGCTTGTCAATGCGTCAGGGGGCGGGTCCACGCCCCTCATTTTCAATGAGGATTTTTTTGCGCCGGATCGGCCTCGGGATGTCGGGCCTGTGACGGCCCGTCAGCTGCGCGAGACGAAACCGCCCGCGCCGCGGGTGATGCGGCCGGCCATCTCGAGCACCGCGAGGGCCTGCGCCACGGCGCGCGGCGGGCGGCCGAGGTCGCGGATCAGCTGGTCCTCGGCCACGGGTTCCGGCCCGAGCAGCGCGAGGATCGCGCCCTCGTCCCCGCCCTCCGGCACCGCCTTCGCGGGCCTTGCGGGTGCCGAGGCAGGTGCCGCGGCAGGGCGTGGTTCGGGCGCGGGCAGGCCGAGGGTGCCCAGCGCCTCGATCACGTCCTCGGCTCCGCGGACCAGCGTGGCGCCGTCGCGGATCAACAGGTTCGAGCCGCCCGCGCGGCTGTCCATCGGGTGGCCGGGCACGGCCATCACCTCGCGCCCCTGGTCCAGCGCGATCCGCGCC
>JAOARA010000443.1 GCA_025211115.1 Roseicyclus sp.
CTGGATGCGGGGCTGGGGGGCCGCCGAGGGCGGGCTGTTCGACAGCCTGCCGGTGCAGATGGCCGCGCCGCCGGTGAAACCCTTTGGCCGCCGGCCCCGTGACTGACATCGGTGCGCGGCCCGACCGCCCCCAGGCTTGCGCGGCATCCCGAGGGCCGTTCGCGTTGACGCCGGGCCGGGGGCCGCTACTGTCCTGACGACCAGTCCTGTTTCGAGGTGTTTCCATGACGACCCTGACCCGAACCGCGCGCATCGCGGCGCTGACCCTTCCGATGATGCTGCTGGCCGCGCAGGCGGGCGCGCATGTGGGCGAGGGGATCAACACCGGCTTCGCCAGCGGGTTCTGGCACCCGATCTACGGCTGGGACCATGTCGTCGCCATGGTCGCCGTGGGCCTCTGGGGTGCGTTTCTTGGCGCGCCCGCGATCTGGATCCTGCCGGTGGTCTTTCCGCTGGTCATGGCCTTCGGCGGGGCGCTGGGCGTGATCGGTGTTCCGATCCCGATGATCGAGACGGGCATCGCGCTGTCGGGCGTCGTTCTGGGCCTGCTGATCGCCTTTGCGGTGCGCGCGCCGATCTGGGTGGCCGCGGTCATCGTCGGGGTCTTCGCCATTTTCCACGGCCATGCCCATGGCACCGAACTGCCCGAGGCGTTCAGCCCCTATGGCTACGCGGTGGGCTTTGTCGTCGGCACGGGCCTGTTGCACATGGCCGGTATCGCGCTGGGCTTCCTGACGAAATCCGAGCCGGGCAAGATGGCCGTGCGGGGCGCTGGCGGGGTGATCGCGCTGGTCGGCGCGGCGTTCCTGTTCGGACTGGCCTGAGCGTCTTGCGCCGTATCCTGACACTGGCGGCGGCGGGGGTTTTTCCCGCCGGGCCTGTCCTTGCCCATGCGTTCCAGGGTGGGGCGGATGGTTATGCGCAATTCGTCGAGGGCGCGGGCGTCATCCTGACCTATCCGGGCATCCTGCTGCCGATCCTTGCGCTGGGCGTGGCCGTCAGCCTGTGGGACACCGAGGGGCTGCCGCGGGTCTGGCCCTTTGCGCTGGCGGGGCAGGTGCTGGGCATCTTCGCGGCCTCGGTCGTGGGGGTGTGGGTCGCCGTGGCCTTCATGGGCCTTGGCGTTGTGGTGGCGGGGATGGCGGCGCTTTGGCCGGGGAGCAACCGGGCGGTGATCACGGGATTGGCCGGGTTGACCGGCCTTGGCGCGGTTTCGGCGGCGCTGGAGGGGCACGGGCTGTTCGAGTTGCCGGTGATGATCCACCTCGGGATTCTCTTCGGCGCGAACCTTGTGCTTGCCGCGGCCTCGGGCGCGTCGGCTTTGGCGATGGAGCGGGTTCCGGCAGCGTGGATGCGGATCGGCTGGCGGGTGGTGGCCAGCTGGATCGGGGCGATCCTCGTGCTGTTCCTTGCCTTCGCGCTGCGAAGCGGCGTCAGCTGACCGGGACGACCGGGTCGCAGTTCAGGCGCACGTCCATCGGAAAGGCCCTGAGCGGCGTGAACGGGTCGATCGAGCTTTCTTCGATCCAGCGGTTGTTGATGCAGACATCCTGCGCCCAGTTGCCGCCGTTGAAGCCGAAGCCGCCGTCCGCGCCGCAATCGTTGACCTCGCCGCTGGCGTTCCATTCCTGGTAGGTCTGCTGGCTGCGGCTGCCGCCGGTGGGGAATTGCAGGCTGCGGGTGTCGAAGCTGACGGTCCAGGAGGTTTCCGGCGTCAGCATGTCGAGCGACCAGAAGCCGACGGGCACGCCATCCTTGTAGCCCTGGATGCGGAAGCCGGTGACCTGCCGCTCGGAAATGATGTCGGTGTCGAGAAGGCTCTCGGGAAACTCGATCATCCCCTCCATCGTGTAGCCGTTGGCGCCGATCCAGCAGAACTGGAACCGGGCGGTGTCGGCGGCGGCGGTCTGGGCCGCGAGGAGGGTCGCGGCGGCGGCGAGGGTGAGGCGTTTCATACCCCCGAGTGTGGGGGTCGCCGCGCCTGCGTCAAGGGCGGTCAGCCGTTCTGTTTCAGGATCTCGCCCGCGAGATAGAGGGAGCCGCAGATCAGGATGCGCGCCTGCGGGTCGCTTGCGGTGATCGTGGACAGGGCCGCGGCGACGCTGTCGGCCTCCTGCGCGGTGAAGCCTGCCTTGCGCGCGGCGCTGGCGGTTTCCGTGGCGCTGAGGGTCGCGGTCTGGCCGGGGATGGAAACGGCGTGGAGGCTTTGGGCCACCTGCGCCAGCGGTTCCATGTAGCGGGTCACGTCCTTGGTGTTGAGCATCCCGCAGATCAGGTGCGTGGGCCGCGCGGGCATCCCGGCCAGAAGGGCCGCGATGGCGCGGGCGGCGTGGGGGTTGTGGCCGCCGTCGAGCCACAGTTCGGCGTCCGGCGCGGCCTCGGTCAGCGGACCGCGGCGCAGGCGCTGCATGCGGGCGGGCCATGTGGCGTTGCTCATGGCGGCGTCATGGGCCGCGTCGGGTTGGCCGAGGGTGCGGAGCGCGGCGAGGGCAATGCCTGCGTTTTCCACCTGGTGCGCGCCCAGAAGGGCGGGTTTGGGCAGGTCGAGAAGGCCGGTTTCGTCCTGGAAGATCAGCCGTCCGTGTTCCTCCCAGACGTGCCAGTGCTGGCCGTGGGCGAAGACGGGGGCGTTCAGGCGGGCGGCCTGAGCCGCGATCACCTCGAGGGCTTCGTCTTGCTGGCGGCCGACGATGACGGGGACGCCGCGCTTGATGATCCCGGCTTTCTCGGCGGCGATCTGGCCAAGGGTTTCGCCGAGATAC
>JAOARA010000047.1 GCA_025211115.1 Roseicyclus sp.
CCCCAGGGCTGCGCCGCCGCGAAAAAACGCGCCTCGTCAGGCGACAGGTGCGGGCCCTCGCAGCCGAGGATGGTGGCCGAGAGGGGGGCCATGGTCTAGCGCACGGTCACGGGGATGCAGGGCGCGTTCTGCGCCATCAGCGCCGCGCAGAAGCGGCGCGAGGCGGCGAGATCGTCGAACCCATGCGCGCGAAGCCGGTAGAACGCCGCCCCGCCCGAGCTTGCTTCCTGGATCACGCGGGCGCGACCGTCGAAGAAGTCGGGGAAACGTGTGGTCAGCCGCTCCCATTCCGACCGCGCGATCTCGGGCGTGTCGAAGGCGCCGAGCTGCACCAGCCGTGTGCCCTCGGGCAGGCTTGCGGCGTCGATCTCGGGCACGCGTTGCGGGACGGGCTCGGCGGCGGCCGGGGCCGCGGCACGGACGCGGGTGACGATCTCGGCCGGGCGACTGGCCGGGCGCAGCGACCGGGCGACGCCGGGGACCGAGGCCGGGATGACATCTTGCGGGCCGGGCGTTGCGAGGGCGGCGGTCTGGGCCTCGGCCGGCGCGGCAGGTGCCGGATCGGCCGCGGCCTCGGGCGCGCGCCCGGCGTTGGCCTGGTCCAGCAAACGCTCGATCAGCGCCTCGGTGTCGGCACCGATGGCCGAGCCCCTTGCGGCATCCGGGCCACGGGTCTCGGCGTAGCTCGAGGCCGAGGCCGAGCTGAGCGCCACCGCCTCGAGCTCGACCGGCGGCGGGGCGAGCACGACACGGTCGGGAGCCGGAGCGGCCTCGGCCCCTTCGGCGATGCGGTTGACGGCAAGGCCCTGGTGGGCGGCCTGTGTGCCGCCGGGATCGGCGGGCGGCACGCGCATCGGCCCCTCGAGCGCGCGGATCACGGGCACGCCCGAGACATCGCGCATGGTCAGCTGAAACGCCCAGACGCCCATGCCCACCACGAGGCCGAGCGACACGATCGCCCCGGCCCAGTTCATCACGCTGCCCATGGTCGAAGGCGCGCCGCCGCTGTCCTGGGGCGCGCCATGGGCGCGCTGATCGTCGAAATACTCGAAGTCTGCCATAACCTGCCGTGCCTGACCTGAGGGCTCCGGTCGCGGAACACCGCGCGGACCCCTTGCCTGCGTCACCCGGCCGGCGGGAGGTCTTGCGCCTCACATCTTGTCGACCGGAGTTACCCCCAAGATACCAAGACCGTTTGAAATGACAATCGAAACGGCCCGGATCAGGGCCAATTTTCCCCGGCTGGCCGCCGGGTCGTCTTCCTGGAAGAAGCGCAGCGCCGGTTCGGCGTTGCCCTTGTTCCAGAGCGCGTGGAACTCGGACGCGAGGTCATAGAGGTAAAACGCCACCCGGTGCGGCTCGTGGCTTTGGGCGGCGCTTTCGACAAGGCGCGGCCATTCGGCCAGCTTGGCGATCAACGCCAGCTCGGCCGGGTCCGACAGCCCGGCAAGGTCATCCGCCCCGCCGGGGAACACATCGGCCTCGGCGGCCTTGCGCATCACCGAACAGATCCGCGCATGGGCGTATTGCACGTAGAAGACGGGGTTGTCCTTGGACTGCTCGCGCACCTTGTCCACGTCGAAATCGAGCGGCGCGTCGTTCTTGCGCGTGAGCATCACGAAGCGCGTCACGTCGGCGCCGACCATGTCCACGACATCGCGCAGCGTGACGAAGGTGCCCGCGCGCTTCGACATCTTCAGCTCTTCGTCGCCGCGCTTGAGCTTCACGAGCTGCGTCAGCTTGATGTCGAGCGGCACCCGGCTGTCGGACAGCGCCGCGACGGCGGCCTTCATCCGCTTGACGTAACCGCCGTGATCGGCGCCGAACACGTCGATCAGCTCGTCGAAGCCACGGGAAACCTTGTCGAAATGATAGGCGATGTCCGGGGCGAAATAGGTCCAGCTGCCGTCCGATTTCATCACCGGGCGGTCCACGTCATCACCGAAATCGGTCGATTTGAAGAGCGTCTGCTCGCGCGGCTCCCAATCCTCGGGGGTCTTGCCCTTGGGCGGCTCGAGATAGCCCTCGTAGATCAGGCCCTTGCCCCGCAGATCGTCGATCGCGGCCTCGATCCGGCCGGTGCCGTAAAGCGATTTCTCGGAGTAGAAGACATCCATCTCGACGCCCAGCGCCTTCAGGTCGTCGCGGATCAGCGCCATCATCCGGTCGGTGGCGAAGTTGCGCACCTCGGCCAGCCATGTCTCTTCGGGCTGGCCCACGTAAGCCTCGCCCACCTCGGCGGCGAGCGCCTCGCCCACCTCGATCAGGTAGTCGCCGGGATAGGTGCCGTCCTCGAAGGCGACGGTCTGGCCGTGCGCCTCGAGGTAGCGGAGGTAGACCGACCGCGCCAGCACATCGACCTGCGCACCGCCGTCGTTGATGTAGTATTCCCGCGTCACCTCGTGGCCGGTGAAGGCCAGCAGGCTGGCCAGCGCATCGCCGAAGACCGCGCCGCGCGTGTGGCCGACATGCAACGGGCCGGTCGGGTTGGCCGAGACATATTCGACGTTCACCCGCCGCCCCTGCCCCATGTCGGAGCGGCCATAGGCCTCGGCAGCCGACAGGATCGCGGCGACCTGCCCCTGCCATGCGGCCGCCGTCAGGCGCAGGTTCAGGAACCCCGGCCCCGCCACCTCGGCCGAGGCGATGCGCGGGTCATCGGCCAGTTTCGCCGCAAGCGCGGTGGCGATGTCGCGCGGCTTCATCCCCGCGGGCTTGGCCAGCACCATGGCGGCATTGGTCGCCATGTCGCCATGGGCCGCATCGCGCGGCGGCTCGACCGCGACATTGCCCATGTCGAGCCCGGCGGGCAGCGTGCCCTCGGCGACGAGGGTATCGAGGGCGGCAAGCGTGGCGGCGTGGATGTCGGCGAAAAGCGTCATGGGGGCACCTGATGGATCGAACCCCTGCCTCCTACCACGGCGGCGTCAGAGGTCAATCGCAGCGCGGGTAGGTAAAGGCGTAGCCGTCGCGCACCATGATCAGCCCCTCGCGGCCCTGCATCAGCAGCGCGCGGTAGGACCATGTCTCGCCCTCGCCGGAGCAGGTCACGTCGAACAGCGTCGCCCCGTTCATGTCGCGCACCGCGACGGGGTTCTTCAACTGGCAGCTGCTTTCCCAGAACCGGATGCTGTCGCCCTCGATGCTCAGGCGGCTGTCGGAGACGCCAGCGGTGCAGCCGCCCGACTGGTAGATGCCGTCGAAGGATTGCGCCGCGGCGAGGCCGGGCAGCAGGGCAAGGGCGAAAGCAAGGCGGATCATGCGAAGATCCCTTTCCTGATCGGGGTGCTGCCGAACACGCGGCCATGGGTCTGCAGCGCGAAACGGTCCGTCATGCCGGAGATATAGTCGCAGACGATCCGGGCAAGCTGCGTCTCGTCGCCCGCGATGTCCTCGACATCCTTGCGCCACTGTTTCGGCAGCTCTTCGGGGTGGGCCATGAAATGCGGGAACAGCTCGCGCACCACGCGGGTGACCTCGACGCGCATCTCGACGACCGAGGGGGCGCGATACATGCGGTGAAAGAGGAAATCGCGGATCACCTTGAGATCGGCGAAGATCGGTGCCGAGAAGCGGATGATCGGGCGGCCCGCCGCGCGGATGTCCCCGGCGCTTTGCGGGTCCAGCGCGGCCAGCTCGGCGCGGGCGTAGCCGATCACGTCCTCGACCAGCACGCCGAAGAAGCGGCGCAGCGCCTCGTGGCGGCGGCGGTAGTAGTTCAGGCCGGGATAGAGCGCGTCGACCTCGGCGAAACAAGCGTCGAGAATGGGCAGCTCCGCCAGCTCGTCGGTCGAGAACAGCTCGGCCCGCAGCCCGTCATGCAGGTCGTGGTGGTTGTAGGCCACGTCATCGGCGATGGCCGCGACCTGCGCCTCGGCGCTGGCGTGGGTGTGCAGCTCGAGGTCATGGGCGTCGCAATAGGCCGCCAGCGCCCAGGGGATCGGCGCTTCGACCGGACCATTGTGCTTGGCGATCCCCTCCAGCGTTTCCCAGCTGAGGTTCAGACCGTCGAACTCGGCGTAGTGGCGTTCGAGGTGGGTGACGATGCGGATCGCCTGCGCGTTGTGGTCAAAGCCGCCGTGGGGCGCCATCAGCGCCTGCAGCGCATCCTCGCCGGTGTGGCCGAAGGGCGGGTGGCCGAGGTCATGGGCCAGCGCCACAGCTTCCGTCAGCTCCTCGTCGAGGCCGAGCGCACGCGCCATGGTGCGGGCGACCTGCGCCACCTCGATGCTGTGCGTCAGGCGGGTGCGGAAATAATCGCCCTCGTGTTCCA
>JAOARA010000444.1 GCA_025211115.1 Roseicyclus sp.
CCCATGCGCCGGGCGTGGAACTGCAACCGGCATGAGCGTGCATTGTGTCATTCCTGCCCGTTACGCTTCGACCCGCTATCCGGGCAAGCCGCTGGCCCTGCTGCGCGGTGCGACCGGGGTCGCCCGGAGCCTGATCGAACGCAGTTGGCGCGCGGCCATGGCGGTGGATGGGTTCGACGCGGTGCATGTCGCCACCGATGACGACCGCATCGCCGAGGCTGCCCGCAGCTTTGGCGCGCAGGTGCTTATGACCTCGTCCGAGGCGCGCAACGGCACCGAGCGCTGCGCCGAGGCGCTGGCGCAGCTGGGCGAGGGTGTCGAGATGGTGGTGAACCTTCAGGGCGACGCGCCGCTGACGCCGCCCTGGTTCCTCGAGGCGCTGATCGAGGGGCTGCGCGCCGATGCGCAGGCCGCGGTGGCCACGCCGATCCTGCGCTGCGATGGCGAGACGCTCGCCGCCCTCAAGGCCGACCGGGCCGCCGGGCGCGTGGGCGGGACGACCGCGGTCGTCGATAGCGCGATGCGGGGGCTCTATTTCTCGAAGGAGGTGATCCCCTTCACCGCCGAAAGCTACGCGCCCGAGGCGCCGACGCCGGTGTTTCACCATGTGGGCGTCTATGCCTACAGGCCCTGGGCGCTGCACGCCTATCCCGACTGGGCGGTCGGGCCGCTGGAAACGCTTGAGGGGCTGGAGCAGCTGCGCTTTCTCGAGGCCGGGCATTCGGTGCGCTGCGTCGAGGTCGAGGCGCGGGGGGCGAAGTTCTGGGAGTTGAACAACCCCGAGGATATCCCGCGGATCGAGGCGATGCTGGCCGAGATGGGCCAGCCGTGATGGATGCGCCGCGGCTGAGTGTCGTGGTGGTCAGTTGGGGGCGGCCCCGCGCCCTTGCGCGGTGCCTGACGGCGCTGGGGCAGATGCGGTCGGTGCGGTTCGAGGTGATCGTCGTCGCCGATGGCGACGGGCTGGCCGTGGCGCGCGGCGTGCCGATGGCCGAGCGTCTGGTGCTGCTGGCGCAGGAGGCGGCCAATATCTCGACCGCGCGGAACGCCGGGATCGCGGCGGCGGCGGGCGAGGTGGTGGCGTTCATCGACGATGACGCGGTACCGGAGCCGGGCTGGGCGGAGGCTCTGTTGGGCGCGTTCGAGACGTCTGACACGGCCGCGGTGACCGGGCCGGTGATCGGGCGCAACGGGTTTTCGCTGCAATGGGGGCGGATGGCGGTCGATGCGCAGGGGCGCGATCGTTGGCTGGGCGAGGGAGAAGCGCCAGCGCCGGGCGAGGCGCTGAAGCTGCACGGCACGAACATGGCGCTGCGGCGCGAGGTTCTGACCCGAACCGGCGGGTTCGACACCGGTTTTGCCTTCTATCTCGACGAGACGGACCTTGCGCTTCGGCTGGCGCGCGCGGGTCTGGGGCTGGTCTATCTGCCCGATGCCGTGGTGCATCACGGCTTTGCCGCCAGTGCGCGGCGGCGCGAGGATCGGGTGCCGCTCGACCTGTTCGATATCGGCGCCTCCTCGGCGCTGTTCCTGCGCAAACATGCGCCCGAGGCGCTGGAAGCCGTCTTGGCCGAGCTGGAGGCGGCGCAGCGCGCGCGGCTGTTGCGGCTGGCGCGCAAGCGCAAGCTGGGGCCGGAGGAGATGCGGCGGCTGATGGAGAGCCTTGCGGCGGGGATCGCGGCGGGGCGGGAGAGACCCTCAACCGAGCCGGGGATCGGTGGGCCGGAACGGCCCTTCCGCGCGATGCGCGAGGCGCTGCCCGGCGCGATGCGGTGCCTTGACGGATGGGTCTATCGTGCCGGTTCGAGCCGGTCCAAGGCCGCCAGACATGTCGCTGCCGGTGAGCCCGTGGCGCTGCTGTTGCTCGAACCGACACCGCGCAAGCACCGGTTGTGTTTCACCGAAACCGGGTGGTGGGAACAGCGCGGCGGGGTGTTCGGCCCGGCAGAGCGCAGCGCGCCGCGCCTGCAAGCCTGGACACCCGCGGCGCGCAGGGCGCGGGAATGGGGCCGGTTGGCCCGTATTTCCTGCCCGGATCGGCTCGAATAACCGTTTATTCCCAAGCCCGAAATGAGTAAGACAGTCGGCAATGGTAAAGAGTGGGACAGATGCGACGTTGCATATCGGCGCATCGGACGGAGCAGCAGTGATGAAGAAACGCGTGACGAAAGCGATCTTTCCGGTAGCGGGGCTGGGGACGCGGTTCCTTCCGGCGACGAAATCGGTGCCGAAGGAGATCATGACGCTCGTCGACCGGCCGCTGATCCAATACGCCATCGACGAAGCGCGCGCAGCCGGCATCCGTGAGTTCATCTTTGTCACCTCGCGCGGGAAATCCGCGCTGGAGGATTACTTCGACCACGCCCCCGAGCTGGAATCGGCCCTGCGCAAGAAGGGCAAGACCGACCTGCTGGAGACGCTCAAGAGCACCAACATGGATTCGGGCGCGATAGCCTATATCCGGCAGCATCGGGCGCTGGGCCTTGGTCACGCGGTCTGGTGTGCGCGGCGGCTTCTGGCGGACGAACCCTTTGCCGTGATCCTGCCCGATGACGTGATCGCCGCCGAAACCCCCTGTCTGCAACAGATGGTCGAGGCCCATGCCGAGATCGGCGGCAACATGGTCGCCGCGATGGAGGTGCCCGCCGACAAGACCAGCGCCTATGGTGTGCTCGACATCAAGGAAGACATGGGGTCGGTGGTGTCGGTCAAGGGCATGGTGGAGAAGCCCGAGAAGGGCAGCGCGCCGTCGAACCTTGCGGTGATCGGGCGCTATATCCTGACGCCGCAGATCATGGACAACCTGACCAAGATCAAGTCCGGCGCGGGCGGCGAGGTGCAGCTGACCGACGCCATCGCGCAGGAGATCGAGGGCGCGGGCAATGTCTATGGCTACCGCTTCCGCGGGCAGCGGTTCGATTGCGGGTCCAAGGCCGGGTTCCTGCAGGCCACCGTCGCCTTTGCCATGGCGCGCGAGGATCTGCGCGACGAGTTCACCGAGTATCTCAGCGACCTGATGGCGTCGCGCAGCGCGGCGGCGCAGTAGCGAAAGGTCGCTCGGGGTTGCCCGGCGGCTTGGGTCAGGCGGGGCCGATCTGGCTCGACGTGACGCGGCTGGTCAGCCGGGCGGGGCGCGGCGTGCAGACCGGCATCGACCGGGTCGAAGCGGCCTACCTGGATCATCTCCTCGAGCAGGGCGGGCCAAAGGCCCGGTTCCTTCTGCGGTCGACGCGCGGATACCTGTTGCTCGGGCCGGAGGGCGGGGCGCTTCTGGCGCGGCTTGTGCGGGGCGAGGCCCCGTTGCCGCCGCGCGGTGATCTGCTGTCGCGGGCCTATGGAAAAGGCTCTGACCCGCGGCACAGGGTCGAATTCGCGCTGCGCGGTGTGGCGCGCGACCGGTGTGTGCGCGGCGGCCTTGCGCGGATGATCCGGCGCCATGGCGGCGGGGGGTTCGTCTATCTCAACACCGGGCACGCCAACCTGTCCGAGGCGACGCTGGCCCCGCTGGCCACCGCGGCGGGGGTGCGTGTCGCGGTGCTGGTCCATGACCTGATCCCGCTCGCCCATCCCGAGCTGGTCGAGCATGGCATGCCCGCGCGCTTCGCCGGTCGGATCGCGCGCATCGCGCGCCATGCCGACCTGGTGATCTGCAACTCGGCGGCGACCGAGGCCGATCTTGCCGCGCATTGGCACGACAGACAGGCCCGACCGCCCAGTGTCGTGGCGCATCTGGGGCTGGAGCCCGCGCCGGTGCCGAGGCCGGACGTGGGGCGGCGTGACGATCGTTTCGTGATGCTCGGCACCATCGAGCCGCGCAAGAACCACGCGATGATCCTGGATGTGTGGGAGGGGCTGGCCGAGCGCCTGCCGCCCGACCGGATGCCCGATCTGCACATCATCGGGCCTGTGGGTTGGCGGGTCGAGGCGCTGATGGCGCGGCTGCGGGCGCATCCGTTGCTGGGGCGGTCGATCCACCTGCATGGGCCGTTGCCCGAGGCCGAGCTGCGCCGCCACCTTGCCGAGGCGCGGGCGCTTGTCTTTCCGTCGCTGGCCGAGGGCTATGGTTACCCCCCGCTCGAGGCGCTGCGCGCGGGGGCGTTGCCGATCTGCAGCGAGCTGCCGGTGTTCCGCGAGACGCTGGGCAACAGCGCAGTTTACCTTGACGTTGCAGATCCATATTGTTGGGTGACAACGATTGAGCAACACATATCGGGCAAGGTGGCCCTGCCGTTGCCCGCGCGCCCGACCCTGCCGGATTGGTCCGGTCATTTCGAAACGGTCGGCGCGGCGCTTGGTCAGGTGCGAGTGGTTCGAGTGGATGGTTTGTGAATGAAGGCGGTGAAACGGTATGCATTGCGCCTTGAGCGCAAGAAATACCTCGTTCGCGCCTGGCGAAAGAGCCGGTCGCTGCGCGTCGTCGCCAACCGCACCGAGGCCATCGGGCCGCAGGATGTGCTGTGTTTCTGCACCCTGCGGAACGAGAAGGTCCGGCTGAAGTATTTCCTGAATTACTATCGTGACCGGGGTGTTTCGCATTTCCTGTTCGTCGACAACGACAGCACCGACGGCACCCGCGAATTCCTGGCCGAGCAGCCCGATTGCTCGGTCTGGACGACGCCCGCCAGCTACAAGCGGTCGCGGTTCGGGATGGACTGGATCAACCGGCTTTTGCGGCTTTACGGCCATCAGCATTGGTGCCTTGTCGTCGACCCGGACGAATTCCTGGTCTACCCGTTCAGCGATACCCGCCCGATCCCGGCGCTGACCGATTGGCTCGATGCGTCGTCGATCAAGAGCTTCGGGGCGATGATCCTCGACATGTATCCCAAGGGGCCGATCACCGCGCAGCCCTATTCCGAGGGGCAGGACCCGTTCGAGATCGCCTGCTGGTTCGACCCCGGCAATTACGCGATCAAGCGCAACTGGCAATACGGCAACCTGTGGATCCAGGGCGGGCCGCGCGCGCGGGCGTTTTTCGCGGATCAACCGGCCAAGGCGCCCGCGCTGAACAAGGTGCCGCTGGTGAAGTGGGACAAGGGCTATGCCTATGCCAGCTCGACCCACATGCTGCTGCCGCGGGGGCTGAACCTCGTTTACGACGAATGGGGGGGTGAGAAGACCTCGGGCGTGCTGCTGCACGCGAAGTTCCTCGACACCTTCACCCGGAAGGCCGCCGAAGAGCTGGAGCGGCGCGAGCATTACGCGGCCTCGGCCGAGTATCGGGCCTATCACGCGGGGCTGAACGAGAACCCGGATTTCTGGACCAAGTGGTCGGAGCGATACATCAACTGGCGCCAGCTCGAGATCCTGGGCCTCATGTCCAAGGGGAACTGGGCATGAGCACGTTGGGCTTCGTGATGCTCTGTCACACCGCGCTGCACCGCGCGGCGCAGGTGGCGCGGCATTGGGCCGAGCGGGATTGCCCCGTGGTGATCCATGTCGACCGGCAGGTGAAGCGCCAGCGGTTCGAGGCGTTCCGCAAGGAGCTGTCGGACCTCGAGAACGTCAGGTTCTCGCGGCGGGTGCGCTGCGAATGGGGAACCTGGTCGCTGGTGCAGGCCTCGCAGGGGGCGGCGGAGCAGCTGCTGGCCGAGTTTCCGGGCGTGCGGCATGTCTATCTTGCGTCCGGGTCGTGCCTGCCGCTGAGGCCGGTGGACGAGCTGCGCGCCTACCTTGCGGCGCGGCCGATGACGGATTTCATCGAAAGCGTCACGATCCGGGACGTCGACTGGACCATGGGCGGGCTGAACGACGAGCGGTTCAACCTGCGGTTCCCGTTCTCGTGGAAGCGGCACAGGTTCCTGTTCGACCGCTATGTCGAGTTGCAGCGCAAGGTGGGCTTCAAGCGCAAGCTGCCCGAGGGGGTGGTGCCGCACCTGGGCAGCCAGTGGTGGTGCCTGACGCGGCAGACGCTGACCGCGATCCTGCAAGACCCGCGGCGGCGCGAGCTTGAGCGGTTCTTCAGCCTCGTGTGGATTCCCGACGAAAGCTATTACCAGACGCTGGTGCGCAACTACTCTCGGTCCATCGAAAGCCGCTCGCTGACGCTGTCCAAGTTCGATTTCCAGGGCAAGCCGCATGTGTTCTACGACGATCACCTGCATCTGTTGCGGCGGTCCGACTGTTTCGTCGCGCGCAAGATCTGGCCCAAGGCGAACCGGCTCTATTCCACCTTCCTGACCGATGACGCCGCGGTCAGCCGCATGGCGGAACCTGCGCCGGGCAAGATCGACCGCGTGTTCTCGCGCGCGCTGGAGCGGCGGACGCGGGGGCGGCCGGGGCTATACATGCACAGCCGCTATCCCAACCCCGATTGGGAGAACGGCAAGACCGCCGCGCCCTATTCGGTGTTCCAGGGGTTCAACGACCTGTTCGAGGATTTCGAGACCTGGCTCGCGCGGCGGCTGGGCACGGTGGTGCATGGCAATATCTTCGACCCGGCGCGCGCCCGCTTTGCCGGGGATGCGCCGATCTATGCCGGGTGCCTGTCGGCCAATGCCGCCTTGCGCGACTACAACCCCGAGGGGTTCCTGACGAACCTGATCTGGAACACGCGGGGCGAGCGGCAGGTGTTCATGTTCGGCCCGCGCGACAACCAGCGGCCGGGCGCCTTCATGGCGGCGGATGCGAATGCGCAGATCTCGGTCATCACGGGGGCCTGGGCGGTGCGGCTCTACCAGTCGAACCGGAATTTCTCGGACATCCGGCAGGATGCCGCGCGGATGCAGCGCCACGAGGTCGATTTCGTCAACACGCTGCGCCATGTGCGCAGCCGTGCCGACATCCGCATCTGGACGCTGGCGGATTTCATCGAGGAACCGATGGAGCATCTGCAGGGCATCCTCGACGCGATGGAGGGGGCCAACGCCATGCGCCTGACCGAAGCGCCGCGCATGGCCGACCTGTCGGGCTTCGCGGGCTTCCTGCAGTCGCTGAAGAACCAGGGCATGAACCCGATGACGGTGGGCGATTTCCCGATGGAGGGGCCGATCCACCGGCCACCCGCCGACCGCAACCGTCCCTACCTGGTGACCTGATCCATGGCCAACCGCCGATTCGATGCCTTTGTCATGTTCGCCGAGATGCGGACCGGGTCGAATTACCTGGAGGACAACCTGAACGCCCTGCCGGACGTGACCTGTTACGGCGAGGTCTACAACCCCACCTTCCTCGGGCATCACAACCGGTTCGAGCTGATGGGCTATGACATGGACCGGCGCGAGGGCGATCCGCTGGGCCTGCTGGAGCGGATCATCGACGGCACCGAGGGGTTGCCGGGGTTCCGGTTGTTCCATGACCATGACGACCGCGTGGTCGAGCGGGTGCTGCCCGATCCGCGGATCGCCAAGATCATCCTGACGCGCAATCCGCTGGACAGCTACGTCAGCCGCAAGATCGCCACGGCCACGGGGCAGTGGCGCTTGACCGACGGCAAGAACCTGAAGACCGCGCAGATCCGCTTCGACGCCGAGGAATTCGCCGAGCTGACCGACCGGCTGGCCGCCTTCCAGGACCGGCTGCGGCGGGGGTTGCAGCTGGGCGGGCAGGGGGCCTTCCTGATCCGTTACGAGGATATCAACGACCCGGAGGTTCTGAACGGGCTGGCGGCCTTCCTCGGGTCCGAGGGGCGGATCGAGGCGGCGTCGAACACGCTCAAGCGGCAGAACCCCGGCGCGCTGTCGGAAAAGGTCGAGAATTACGACGAGATGATCGCGGCGCTGCGCGACGTCGACCGGTTCGGCCTGACCGCCAGCGCGGATGTCGAGCCGGTGCGCGGGGCCTCGGTTCCCGGTTTCGTCGCGCATCCCGAGGTCGGGCTGTTGTTCATGCCGATCAAGGGCGCGCCGGAACAGGCGGTGATCGACTGGATGGCGGGGATCGGCGGCGTCGGGCGCGAGGGGCTTTTGCGCAGGATGACGCAGAAAGACCTGAAACAGTGGATCAGGGCCCATCCCGCCTATCGCAGTTTCACGGTGCTGCGGCACCCGGTGAAGCGGGCCTATGTGACCTTCAACCGGTTCATCCTGCCCGATGACCGGCCCGCCTATGCCGAGCCGCGCAAGATCCTGCGGCAACGCTACAAGCTGCCGATCCCGGCCGGTGCCCCCGGCGAGGACTGGAACGCCGAGGCGCAGAAGGCGGCATTCGCCGGGTTCCTCGAGTTTCTGAAGATGAACCTTGCCGGGCAGACCAGCCTGCGGATCGATGCGGCCTGGGCCTCGCAATCGGCGACGTTGCAGGGCATGGCGCAGGTGGCGCAGCCCCATCACCTGCTGCGCGAGGAAGAGATGGCCACCGCGCTGCCCGCGCTGGCGCGCGCGGTGGGCGTGGCGGATGCGCCCGAGCCGCGGGCCGAGGGGGTGCCGGGCGCGGTGCCGCTGGCCAAGGTCCATGACGGCAAGATCGAGAAGGCGGCCATCGACGCCTACCGGCGCGATTACCAGGCGCTGGGCTTTCCGCGCTGGAACAGGATGTAGCGTGCCGGGCCGCGGTCAGGCGGCCTTGCTTGCCTCGTGCTCGGTCAGGAGGGTGTGGAGCGTCGCCGCGTCGGCATTCGCGCGCAGCTTGGCGCAGAGCGACGGGTCGCGCAGCGTGCGCGAGACCAGCGCCAGCGCCTTGAGGTGATCGACGCCGGTATCGGCGGGCGCAAACAGCGCGAAGACAAGGTCGACCGGCTGCCGGTCGGCGGCGTCGAACTCGATGGGTTTCTCGAGCCGCAGGAAGGCGCCATGCACCTCGGTCAGGTCCGAGAGCCGTGCATGGGGCAGGGCGACGCCATGGCCCACGCCGGTGGGCCCGAGGCTTTCGCGTTCCTGCAGCGCATCGAAGATCTGCCCTTCGGGCAGCCCGATCAGGTCATGCGCAAGATCCGCGATGCTTTGCATCAGGCGTTTCTTGCTGGTCACATCACTCAGCACCTTCACGGCGCGCGGTTTCAGCAACGACGACAGGTTCATCCCATCCCCTTCGTGACCCAGAAGCCGGATCGGTTGTGCGCGGCGGGCCGAGGGGCCGCCGCCGCGCCGGTGTCTCATTTGCCGGGGGGGTCGATCCAGCCGACGTTTCCGTCATCGCGCCGGTAGACCACGTTCACCCCGTTGTGCTTTTCGTTTCGGAACACAAGGACCGGCGCGCCCGCGATCTCCATCTGCATCACGGCTTCGCCGACCGAAAGCGAGGGGATCTTGGTCTCCATCTCGGCCACGATGATCGGCTGCAGATCCTCGGGTTCCTGTTCCTCGGCCTCGTGACCGGATGGGGCGAGCACATACATGGCCGCCCCGAAGGTTTCAACGGGGTCCTGCCTATCGCGGTGATGGTCTTTCAGGCGGCGCTTGTAGCGGCGCAGCTGCTTTTCCATCTTCTCGGCGCTGCCTTCGAAGGCGGCGTAGATCTCGTGCGCGTGGCCCTTGGCCGAGGCGGTGAGGCCGGTGGAGAGGTGGATCGTCGCTTCGCAGACGTATTCTGCGCCGGATTTCGAGAAGATCACGGTCGCATCGGTGGGGCGCATCGAGAATTTCTCGACCACGGCACCCAGGCTGTCCTGCACATGGGTTTGCAGGGCTTCGCCGATGTCGATCTGTTTTCCGCTGATTTGATAGCGCATGGGTCCTCCGGACTTCAGGTGCAGGGGATCGTGGCCGGCCCGGAATGGGTGGCCTGCCCCCTGCAAGAGGCTGTTCGGCTGCGTCGTGATATGGCCGATCCCGCGCCGTTTTCGCGGGCCTTCGTCCGGCTGGCGGACGCGGGGATCTGGGATGAAGCGAACGCGAACATCACACCCATTAGGCGATGCCGCGCGGGCGCTGTCAACGCAAAGCGGAGCGGCGCGAAAGACTGATTATCGCAAAGCGGAGCGGCGCGCAGGTCTGATTTTCGCAAAGCGGCGCGGCGGCGCGTCAGGTGATGCGGAAGCTCTGGCCGAGGTAGACGCGGCGCACCGTCTCGTCGTCGACGACCTCGTCGGGGGTGCCCGACTTGATGATGGTGCCGTCGTGCAGGATATAGGCGCGGTCCACGATCTCGAGGGTTTCGCGCACGTTGTGATCGGTGATCAGAACGCCGATGCCGCGCGTCTTGAGGTCTTGCACGAGGTGCCGGATCTCGCCCACCGCGATGGGGTCGACGCCCGCGAAGGGTTCGTCGAGCAGGACGTATCGCGGGTTCGAGGCAAGGCAGCGCGCGATCTCGGCCCGGCGGCGTTCGCCGCCCGAAAGCGACAGCGCGGGCGCGCGGCGCAGGTGGCCGATGGAGAACTCGGACAGGAGTTCCTCGAGCCGGTCCTGCCGGGTCTTGCGGTTCTTCTCGACCACCTCGAGGATGGCGAGGATGTTGTCCTCGACCGAGAGGCCGCGGAAGATCGACATTTCCTGCGGCAGGTATCCGATGCCCGCCCGCGCGCGGCGATACATCGGAAAGAGCGTCACGTCCTGCCCGTCGATGGTGACGGTGCCGCCGTCGGGTGTGATCAGCCCGGCGATGCAATAAAAGGACGTGGTCTTGCCCGAGCCGTTGGGGCCGAGCAGCGCCACCACCTCGCCGCGGGCAAGCTCCAGCGAGACATCGCGGATCACGGGGCGGCGGCGGTAGCTCTTGCGCAGCCGGTGAACGACGAGACCCTGACCGCCCGCGGTCACGGTGAGCGCGGGTTTGCCGCCCTCCATCAGTTCGCCTCGGGGTCGATCACCGTGCGCACGCGCCCGTCGATGGTGCCGTTTCCGGTGGTCATGTTGACCGTCATGCTGTCGCCCGCGATGGCGGTCGGCCCCTGCGTCACCATCACGTCGCCCGACATGGTCAGCAGCGCGGCGCCGATGTCGTAGCGCGCCTGCGCGCCCTCGGCGGCGTCATCGCCGCGCGCGACCAGAACCCCGCCCGAGGCCAGAACCTCCTGCACGGCGTTGCCGCTGCCGGTGTCGGCATAGACCACCTCGACCCGGCCGGCGGCCATGCGCAGATCGCCCTGCACGATCAGGACATTGCCCTCGAAGACGGCGCGGCCGTTGCCCTGGTCGATGGACAGGCTGTCGGCGGTCACCTCGACCGGCTGGTCGGCATCATGCGCCACGCCGCCAAAGCCGATCCCCACCTGGGCGAATGCCGGGTGGGCCGTGGCAAGGGCGATGGCCAGGATGGCCGAAGGAAGCAGGTGGCGAAACATGGTGACGTCTACTTGGGGAACTCGGGGGGAACTCAAGGGTCGTATATCAGGCGAACGCCGCCTGTGAAACTCAGGAAAGCCCCGCCTTCGGGGCCGGTCATCTCCATCGCTCCGGCGCTCAGGGTGGCACCCTCGGCGACGATCTCGATCCGGCCGGGCGCGGAGAGGCGCATCCGGTCCATCGAGACGATCAGCCGCGCGGTGTCGAGCGACAGGCCCGAGGTCGTCGCCGCAGAGACCTGCCCGTCGAGCGCCAGCGCGCGGGCGGCCAGGTCGATCTCGCCGTTGCCGGCGCTGACCACCATGCGGTTCTCGTCGGTGACGGTGACGCGCGCCTCGATCTCGGTCAGGCGGATGCGGTTGGGGTTCGCGGGCTCGGGCGCGGCGCTGGCGGCGACCAGCGTCACAGCGCGCCCGTCCTCGAGCGTTCCGGCGAAGCGCGGCTGCGACAGGCGCTGTTCGCGCAGCAACTCGTCGATGTCGACCGTGGCGAAGGGCAGCGCCGCCTCGGGGTCGGGGGTGCGCGAGAACAGGAACATCGTCGAAAGCAGCGCCAGCGCGATCAGCGGAAGGGCCAGTTTGACCCAGCTCACGATCCGCGAATATCGGTTGGGCGCCGCCATCGGCCGATCAGTGCGAGAAGATGTCGATCTCGGGCCAACCGGCAAGATCGAGCTGCGCGCGCGTCGGCAGGAAGTCGAAACAGGCCTGCGCGGTGGCGGTGCGCCCTTCGCGCGCCAGCATCTCGTCGAGCGCGGCCTTCAGACGGTGGAGATACAGCACATCCGAGGCGGCATAGGCCTTTTGCGCCTCGGTCAGCTTGGCCGCGCCCCAGTCCGAGCTTTGCTGCTGCTTGGAGATGTCGACCTCGAGCAGTTCCTGCAACAGGAACTTGAGCCCGTGTCGGTCGGTGTAGGTGCGCACCAGTTTCGAGGCGATCTTGGTGCAATAGACCGGTGCGGCCAGCGCGCCGAAGGCGTGATACATCACCGCGATGTCGAAGCGTCCGAAATGGAACAGCTTGAGCACATCGGGGTCGGTCAGAAGCCGCGCGAGATTGGGGGCCTCGGTCTGGCCCTTGGCGACCTGCACCAGGTGGGCGTTGCCGTCGCCGGACGACAGCTGCACCACACAAAGCCGGTCACGGTGGGGGTTGAGACCCATGGTCTCGCAATCGATTGCAACCGCGGGGCCGAGGTCGAGACCATCGGGCAGATCGTTCTGGTAGAGGTGGATCGTCACGGTGCAGTCCCTTTCATCTCGCAGGCGGTGCGGCGGAGAGAAAGAGTGGTGCCCAGGAGAGGACTCGAACCTCCACGACCTTTCGATCACTGGCACCTGAAGCCAGCGCGTCTACCAATTCCGCCACCTGGGCAGGTGTCGTGAAGCGGGCTGATAAAGGCGGTGCGCGGGGGTGTCAACGGGGATCGTGCGGGAAAATGCGCGACTTCAATAATCCCGCTCGAAGAACACGCCGAGGCTGGAAGTTCCGTCCGAGGAAAAGCTGCCGCGCGCGGTCACGTTCGGCGTCAGGTCGATGTTGAGCGAGACATCCGCGCCGCCGTCGCCGCCCACCGTGACATCGGTATAGACATTGTCCGACAGGTAGCGCCCGGCGCGCAGGGCGGCGTTGCCCTCGGCGTCGGTCTGGATGTCGAGATCGTCGAGGCCGAGCGTCTCGCGCAGGTTCGACAGGATGCCCCCCTTGCCCTCGCCGCCCGCCAGCGAGGCCGCGGCATCGGCCAGTTGCAGCAGCTGCACCGGCGACAGCGCCGAGACCGAGCGCCCGAACAGAAGCTGGGCGAGGATTTCGTCCTCGGGCAGGCTGGGGGTGGACCCGAGGGTGACGGTGGGCGCGCTGATCGGGCCGCTCAATTCGATGCTGACCTGGTAGTCGCCGGCGCGGGTGGTGGCGCGCAGGCGGATGAAGGGATCGAAGCTGCCCTCGAGGCTGGCCGAGCCTTCGGTCAGGTCGAGCCGGGTGCCGAGGATCGAGAGCCGCCCGCGGACAAGGTCGAAGCGGCCCGCGGGAATCACGTTGGCGGTGGTGCCGCCGAGGCGCAGCTGCCCGCCGAGTTCCGCGTCGAGGCCGCGGCCGCGGATGAAGATGCGGCCGGGAGCCGTGATCGCCAGGTCGAGCGCGACGCGCTGCGCGCCGCCATTTCCGCTGCCGCCGCCTGCGGCGTCCGTGCGTGCGCCAAGGCCCGCGGCGATGCGCGTGCGCCGCTCGGCGGCGGTTTCCGCGCTGTGGGTGATCGGCGGGATGGCGGCCGAGCCGCCCAGCCCGCTTTCGGGCACGCGCAGTTCGGTTTCGCCTAGGGCGATCTCGCCCCCCACCTGCAGCGCGGCGGTCAGGGCGCCGGTGACGTCGATATCGGCGCGGTCGATGCGCGCCTCGTAGAGCGTGGGATCGACCAGCCGCAGGTCGCGGCCGCGGATCTCGATCCGGGCGGGCAGGCCGGGTTCGGTCAACCCGACGCTGCCGTCGGCGGTCACCGTGCCGCCGCTGCCGAGCCGACCGTCGGTCGAGACGCTGACGCGCCCGCCCGACAGCTGGCCGGTGGCCGAGACGCCTTCGAGCGCGGTCTGAAGCGTGGGCAGGGTGACGCGGGCGTCGCTTGTGCGGACCGTGCCCGACAGCGACGCAAGCGCGGGCGCGCCGTTCAGGCGCAGGTCGAAGTCGAGCGTGCCGAAGACGCTGCGCGGCGCAAGCGCGCGGTTGGCCAGCGCAAGGGGCAGCTGGCCCCGCGCCGTCAGATCGGCGGTGGCGGCATCGGCGGCCACCGAGCCGGAGACATCGGCGGTGATGCCCGCGCCGCTGGTCATCTCGGCGACCACGCGCCACGGCGCGCTCTCGCCCGCGCCGCGGGTGGTGTCGAGCCGGGCGGTGACCGGCCCGCTCAAGGTGTCGGTGAACAGCCCGACATCGGCCAGCCGCGCGTCAAGGCCGATCACCGCGCCGTCGGGGCCGAGGCGGCCGGTGCCCGACAGGCGCGCCTCGGCCCCGTCGAGGGTCAGCGCGCGCAGGCTGAGGCCGGTTTCGTCGCGCAGCGCCGAGAGGGTCAGCCGGGTCTCGCCCGCGAAGAGCCGCGGGGGAAGCGCCTCGGCGATGCGCAGGTCGCGGCCCGTGCCCTCGAGCACCAGGTCGAAGGCACCCGACAGAAGCTCGACCTCGGCCTGCAGGGTGGCGGACAGGCCGCCGGACAGCGGCTGTTCGGCCAGCGCGGCGAAGCGCGACAGGTCGGCGGCCTCGGCCGTCAGCGCGGTGGTCAGGGTCAGGTGCGCCTCGCCGGTGGCAAGCGCAGCCTCGCCGGTCAGGGCAAGATCGCCCGCCCGCGCGGACAGCGCGTCGAGCGTCACGGGCCGGCCCGTGCGCCAGCCCAGCCGCGCGGTCAGCTGCGCGACCTGTCCCAGCGCCTGTTGCAGCGCCGGATCGTCGTGCCGCAGCCCGTCGAGCGCGACGCGCAGGGGCGCGTCCACGCGCAGCCCCTCGGGCGTCTCGGCGATCTCGCCCGCGGCGTCGATCCGAATCGCGTCGACCGTCGCCGTCCCGAGGTCGAGGCCGGTCGCCTGTGCGACCGCGTCATAGGCGTCGCCCGCGGCGCGGTCATAGCGCACCGCGATGTCGGCGGCGGTCACGGTGATCTCGGCATCGGGGATCGGCAGGCGCACGGGGTCGGTTCCCGCGGGGTCGGCGATGCGCCCGGTCAGCGAAAAGGCGCGGGGCCGCCCGCCGGGGTCGAGCGACATCTCGCCCGAAAGCTCCAGCGCCGCCGCGCTCAGCGACAGCCGGTCGAGCGCGACCGCGCCGTCGGGCAACAGCGTGATCTGCGTGTCGAGCGCGACATCGGGGCCGAAGAAGGCGCGGTAATCGGGCAGGAACAGGGGCGTGACGTCGCCGCCCACCCGCGCGGTCACCCTGCGCGTTCCGGTCTCGGGGGTGAGCGCGGTCGCCACCGTGCCCGACAGGCGCGGCGCGCCCTCGGTCGAAAGGGCGATCTCGGCGGCGAAATCGTCGATCGGATCTTCGCCCGCGACCGACAGGCGCAGCTGCGGTGCGCCGGGAAGCCCCAGAAGCGTGGCGGCAAGGCCGCCGGGATCTTCCTCGAGCAGCAGGGACAGCGACAGGAGCCGCGTGTCGTTGGTGTAGCTCGCCGCAAGGTCGAAGACGCCGCGCGGCCCGTCGAGGCGGGTGATCTCGAGCGTCGCGCGGCCCTCGCCGCCGGCCAGTTGCGCCGCGCCCTGCACCGACAGCTCGACCGCCTGCCCGATGAGCGAGGGGCCGAGACTGACCCGCGCGATGGCGGTGCGGTCGATGGCGATGGAGACCGGCAGGTCGGGCAGGGAAAAGGGCGTCGCCTCGGCCGGGGGAAGGTCGAGGCCCGGCTCGGTGACGGGGGCGCGCAGGATCTCCAGCCGCTCGGCGGTGAGCTGGTCGATCTGCAGCGCGCCGCGCAGAAGGGCCGCGCGCGACCAGTTCAGTTCCGCGCCCTCCAGCGTCAGCCAGACGCCCTGCGCGTCGGCGATGGTCAGGCGGTCCAGCTCGGCGGTGGCCGACAGCGCGCCGCGAAAGCCCTCGATGGTGACGGTGCGCGCGCCGTCCGAGAGCTGGTCTTCGAGAAAGCGCACGATGCGCGAGCGGTCGTCGTCCTGCGCCGTGGCGGGCGCGGCGAGAAGGGCCGTGACGGCGACGAGGGCCAGCAGAAGATGCCGCATCAGAAGGCCTGCCCGATGCCGATGTAGAGATAGGCCTCGCGCCCCGCGTTCGTGCCGGTGACGGGCGTGGCAAGGTCAAGGCGGATCGGCCCGAAGGGCGTGGCGTAGCGCAGCCCGAGGCCCGCGCCGGCGTGCCAGTCGCTGTCGCCGCCGCCCCAGCTGTCGGCACTGATCGCGCCGATATCGGCGAAGCCGACGACGCCGAAATTCGTCTCGCCGATGTCGTGGCGGATCTCGCCCGACAGCCCCGCGAAGGAGCGGCCGCCACTGGCGATGCCGCCCTGAAGCGCGCCGAGGGTCTGGTAGGGCTGGCCGCGGACGGTGCCCGAGCCGCCGGAATAGAAGAACTCGTCAGGCGGGATATCCGCGACGGTCCCGCCCGTCAGCGCGCCCAGTTGCAGCCGCCCGGCAAGGCGGGTGGCCCCCTCGCCCAAGGCGCGGTAGGCGCGGCCGTCGAAGGTCAGCCGCGCGCCGCCGCCATCGCCCGGCGTGAGGAAGGGTGTCAGCGTGACGTCGCCGTACAGCCCCGCGCGCGCGTCCAGCGGATCGTCGCGCCCGTCGTAGGTCGCGCCCAGCGGCAGGGTCAGCCGGGTCACGGTGGAGGTGCCGAGCGGCGAGGAAAACCGCGCCCGTTCCAGCCCCACGCCACCGCGCAGGGTGATCCGGTCGGTCAGCCGGTGGGTGAGACCGGCCTCGAGCGTCACCGAATCGAGCCGGTAAAGCGGTTCCTGCAGCGCGGAGATACCCAGCTCGACGCCGAGGTCGGTGTCGGGCGTGAAGGTCGCCGGGCGTTCGAAGCGGGCGGTCAGCCCGGCGTCGATGCCGTCGGTATCGCTGCTGATGCCCGAGACGACCGCGTCGAAGCGCAGACGCTCGGCCCCGCCGAACAGGTTGCGGTGCAGCCAGTAGGCCGACAGCTGGATGCCCTCGTCGCTCGATAACTCCGCGCCGAAGCCGAGGCGGCGCAGGGGTGCCTCGTCGAGGACGGCGGTGACATCCGAGACATCGGCGGCATCCGGATCGCGCAGTTGCAGGGCGACGGCGGAGAAGACGCCGGTGTCGCGCAGCCGTTCCTCGGCGCGGGCAAGCGCCTCGGGCGAATAGACCTCGCCCATGGGCAGGCCCGCGATCTCGAGGATGCGGGCCACGCGCATCCGCTCCTGCCCCTCGGGCAGCAGCTGGCCGAAGGAGATGACCGGGCCGGGATCGACGCGGATCGCCACGTCGAGGATGGCGCTTCGGTTGTCGGCGCGGATCGACTGCTCGCCGCCATCGGCAAAGGCGTTGCCCTGCGCCCGCCACGCGGTCAGCGCCGCGGCGGTGGTGTCGCGCAGAAGCGGGGTGGACGCCGGTGCGCCGGGGCGGAACCCCTCGGGCAGGTCGGTGTCGGGGGCAAGCGGGCCGATCCGCGCCTCGCCCAGCCGGAAGGGCGCGCCGGTCTCCACCTCGATCTCGACGGTTTGCACGCGGCCGGGCGGATCGAAGGGCGAGATGCCCGCGGCATCCCGACCGTCGAGGCGAATGGCGATCACCGGGGCGAAGAACCCGTCTTCGTAAAGCACACCGATCAGG
>JAOARA010000445.1 GCA_025211115.1 Roseicyclus sp.
ATGGTCGGCAGCAGCCCGGCATAGCCGGAGAGCTTGATCCATTTGACTGTCTCGGGATCAGTGTATCCGGCCAGTGCAGCCTGCGGCCAAAGCAACAGGTCGCGGGGCAGGTGGAGCGGGACCTCAAGCCCCCAATTCATGACATAGGCGGCGGTGACCCGCCCCCCGGCCACGGCAAAGACCACCGCGGCCGAGATGGCGGCAGCCCGTGCGGGGGTGCCAAGGCGATGCCAGTTCTGGACGATCATGTGGCAGTCCCCAGCTTTCTGCGGGGATCGAAATAGACCTCGGTGACTCTGCGCCCGGCGGCGGTCTTTTTGATCTGCACGACCACGTCGACCATCTGGGTGAGCATGTCCTTGATCTCGTCGCGCTTGAGATCGCGCCCCGCCTCGCTCTCCTTTACCAGAAGGGCCAGCTGCTCGAAGGCGAGCGTGGCGGAGTCGGCGTGTATGGTGGTGATCGACCCGCCATGCCCGGTATTGACGTTGCGCAGGTAGTAGAAGGCCGAGGCGTCGCGAAGCTCCTGCAGGAAGATGCGGTCGGGCCGCATCCGGAGCGCGCTTTCCAGCAGGTCGCGGGCGGTGACATTGGCCTCGCCCTGACCGCCCTTGGAATAGATCATCCGCACCACGTTGGGCTGCGGAAGCTCCAGCTCGACGGTGTCCTCGATGGTGATCAGTCGTTCATCTGTCGGGATCAGCGGGATCAGCGCCTTCGAGAAGGTCGTCTTTCCCGAGCCGGTGGAGCCAGAGACGAGGATATTCTTCTTCGCGAGCACGGCGGCCCTCAGGAAAGTCTTCCAGTCGCCGTTGCGGTGATGGCCGAGGAGGGCTTCATCCTCGCCAGACAAGGCAGAGGGGGCGTTGGTGACACCTTCGAACATGCCCTGACCCAGAAGCTCGTCGAGCGTGAAAGTCCGCTGCGCAGGTTTGCGGATGGTGATGCTGACCGTGCCCGCCGGGACGGCGGGCGGAAGCACGATCTGGATGCGCTCGCCCTGCGGCAGGGAGCCGGAGAGGAGCGGCGTGGTCTCGTTGACCTTCTGTCGGGAGAAGGTGCCCACGGTCGCGACGAGGCCAGTCAGGAAGGCATAGGTCAGCTCGGGAAGTTCGACCCGCTCCCACGTCCCTTGGGCATATTCGACGAAGACCTCGCCGGGGCGGTTGATGCAGATTTCCAGAACGTCATGGCGTTCAAGGAAGGGCGACAGCGGGGCCATGTGAGAGGCCAGAGCCGGGGGCATGGGCCTGGCTTGCGGCAGGATGGGCCTCTCCATCATTTCAGCCGGTAGACGCCGGAGAAATCGAGATCGCGCGCCACCATGACCGAGACCTCTTCGCCCTGGTTCTTCCGCAGGATCACGGGCACGTCGATGGTGTTTTCCAGCTCCGTCTGGGCGAGGCTGCGCGCCGCCGCGCGGGAGTTTTCATAGGAGTCATCATCGCCGTCGCCGGAGGTGGTGGCGACGATCAGGGCATCGTCGATGATCGACAGCATCATCGTGCCGCCGAAGCGGGTCCAGAACTGGGTGTCGATATCGCCATCGAAGCCGGTACGACCAAGGGCATCGGCACCGGGCGAGCCGAGGTTCACGATCACGCCGTTCGGTGTTTCGGCTCGGGTCCAGATGACGAAGAGGCGTTTGCGGCCTCGCTGCATCCCGCCCTTGTACTCGCCGACGATACGGGTGCCGCGATCCAGCAGGATCACCGCGCCCGTGGTCGAATAGACATCGTCGGTCACGGTGCAGCGGACCATGCCGGGGGCCGTCGAGTCCATCGCCGTATCGAGTGAACAGGGGATCGTCGTGCCCTGCGTCACGGTCAGGTTCGGATGGGCGAGGACGGTGGCTTTTTCCGATTGCCGGTCGCTGGTGACAAGCTCAGCCGCCAGTCCCGTCAGCTTGCCGCCCGCGCCCTCGGCCGAGCCGCCGAAGAGATTGGCCCCGGCATCGGTGCCTGTCTGGGCCGCCGATCCGGCAAGGCCCGTCAGGTTGCCCTGATAGGCCATGACAGGCGCACGTTTTGAGGACTCGTAAAGCTGTTCGGCCTCGCTCGGTTCCGCCGGAGCCAGTTGTTCTTCCCGGCGCACGCGCTCGATCGGGCCGACCGGCGCTTCGGGTTTGGGGTCAGTCTCCTCCGGTTGGGTCTGCTGTTGCTCTTGGGGCAGTTCCGCAGGCTCGAAGTTCTGCCCGGGTCGGATTGTGGTCTGCTGGCGCTCGGTTTCTTCGGGCGGTGCAGGCTCTTCGTCGGAAGGCCATTGGAGGAAGGCCATCGTGCCGAGAAAGACGAGGCCAGCGGCCACGAGGAATTTCTTGTTCTTCTCGTTCAGCCCGGCGGATTTCGCGCTGGTGATCGAGGAGATGCCGCGCTCGCCCTCTATGCCGTTTTCCATTGGTTCGGGTGCACCGTCCTGCGGCGCTTGCTCTTCAGTCGTCATGATCACTGTCCGATGATTTCGCGCTGCACGGAGCGGCTGGTGGTGCCGGTGCCGGTGTAGCCACCAGACGAAGATCCCAGCCCCATGTTGTAGATTGCGGTGACCTGGTGCCCGAGGCGCAGGCGCATTTCGGGGGCCACGTCATGCACGATGATCTGGTTCTTGCGGACCGTGGTGTTCGCCATGCGCTCGGTGCCGGTGCTGTCCACGAAAAAGACCGAGGGCATCCGGTTCATCCGCGAGAAGGTCAGAACCGTCATTTCCCCGTTGTCGTAGGCCTGAGATGGCTGAAGGTCATGCGACCCGGCGACCAGATAGCGCCAGTTCTTCGAGCCGGAGGTTGCCACGGATTCCGCGAGCCTTGCCTTTGCGGCCTCTTCCTGCGCCCGCGCTTTCTGGTCTGCGGCCTCAGTTCGGCGGCGGTTGGCCTCGTCGGTCGGGTAGGCGAACCTGATCTGAAAGTAGACATCCTTGGAGTTGTTGGTGATCGCGCCGTCCCGGACGATCAGCTCGAAGGAGTAGGTTCGGGTGGTGCCATCCTCGCGCATGGTCGCGATCTGAAGGTTGGTCGGCGGGTTGGCCTCGCGCGGCTTGAGGTAGAGGATATTGCCGCGCGGCACGATCTCCCAGGCGACGGTGTCACCACTGCCCACGTCGATGATTTCCTCGGTCTGGGCGAAGACGACCTGCACGGAGGTTCGCAAGGTGCCAACGACACGGACCACGTCCCATTCGTTGTAGCTGACGGAGCGGACGCGGCTGTCGGAGCGCGACGGGTTCGGGATGTCGAGCGCCAAGGCAGGCGCAGCGGCGCTGAGCGCCAGACAGGCGATGAGGGCTGTACGCAGGATCATTCCGTCACCTCCGGGTCGGCCCGATAGGTGCTGACGATGAAGCCCAGAGGGTTGATCGTACGATCTTCGGTGCTGATCTCCGCATCGGCGTCGAAATCAAAGCCGATGGTCGAGACCCAGAGGCTTTGCGTCGTCAGGTTTTCCCGCTCGTTGGTCTCGGTCTTGTAGAACCGGATCTGTGCCAGCCCGTCATTCAGGAAGGAGATCGAGCGGATCTTGATCTCGGCCTTGGTGTCGGTGCCATAGGCGTATTGCGGGCTCTTGGGGTTGGAGCCGTTGTAATAGGTCGAGAAGCGCGCCTGTTCCTCGGGCGAGGACATCAGCGTCACCTCGTGGAAGATCGCCTCCCGTTCGGCATAGGTGTAGCCCTCGCGTTCACGGACATAGCGGGCGAGGAAATAGCGGGTGACGGCCTCGTCATAGGTGGTTTCGCCGTCGCTCAGCCGGGTCATGACCTCGGGCACACCGCTGGCCTGATCGACCCGGATGACGAAGGGCACCACTTCCTTGAGCGGGGCCATAAAACCGACAGCGGCCACGCTGGTAAGCGCCATGACGCTGGCGGCCCCGGCGATGATCCAGGCTGTCCGCTTGGAGCGTTCGGCGGCGAGGCGGCTGTCATAGTCGAAGCTGCGGGCCTCCTTCAGATAGGCGGCAAGGTCCTTGTCCTGCGATACCGTCATACGTCTTGCCCCTCCCGCGGGGATCGTCAAGTTGTTTCCCGGGATCGAAAGTGGGGGTGCGCTACCTTCTGTCACGCGGCCATGCTTTTCGCACAGTCGTTCCAGCGCTCGAACGCGGCGACGAGGCTCTGACGGTATCTGGAGGCAGTCATTTTGTGGC
>JAOARA010000446.1 GCA_025211115.1 Roseicyclus sp.
CAGACCGGGATCTGGACCTCGGCCCAGTAGAGGCTCAGCAGCGCGCCGATCAGAGCGATGTCGGGCCAGTGGGGGGGCTGGATCACGTCGCGCGCGGTCAGCTTCAGCGCCTCGGTCAGCGTGTCGTCGAGGGGCAGGGGCGGCTCGCCCCGGTCGAGCCGCGACTGGTTCTCGCGGCGCAGGTGCGTGGCGTAGTGGCGCGCGATCAGCGGGAAGACGGTGCCCCATTCGTCGGCAACCTTGCCGTTGAAGATCGAGGTCATCGAGCCCTGGCTGTCGAGGTCGATCACCAGCACCTTGTAGCCGTCGAGCGCGGCCGACATCGCGAGATGCGCCGCGGTCGAGGTCTTGCCGACCCCGCCCTTGAAGTTGGCGACCGCGACGAGCTTGGCGGGCAGGCCCTCGGGGCGGTAGGGGCGGTACTCCTTCGCTTTCGAGCCTTCGGTGGCGAAATGCGCGCGCAGCTTCAGCACCTCGTCGAGGGTGAACCACTTGGCGCCGCCCTCGGTCTCGGACAGGCCCTGGGGCAGGTCGGGGTTCTGCTTCAGCACGCGCCGGAAATGGGCCTGCGCCACCGGGATCAGGTAGCGGGTGATCTCCCAGGTCGAGAAGAGGCGCAGCGACTTCTGGCCCTCCTCGTTCAGTCCCCGGCTGGCGAGGTCGTCGCGCCCGCGCGTGCAGGCCTCGGCGATGCGGGCGAAGCCCTCGGAGGTGGTGGGCGGGCCCAGCTCCGCCAGCGCTGCCTCGGGGTCGATGTTGAAGTAGGGCGGGGAGGTCCCGTCGTCGCGTGCCATGAAAACTGCCCGATGTGCTGCCTTTTACGCGTTATCGCACGAATCGCGGCATGTGTCACGAAACGACGCACAAAATCGCGCTTTTCAAGGCAAAATGCCTGGTCTTCCGCCCCTTGTCCGGGTCGGGGGAGGCGGGCCTGCGAAATCCTGTCCTGTTATATTTGTGTTATTGAGTCTGTTAAGGCTTTGGGCCCTTCGCCCAAGCCATTGATCCCGTGGGGGTTTTGTGGGTCTCGCGGAGCCTCGGCGACTCCGATCCCACGTTCGCCCGACTCCGAACCCCCGATCAGGTGACTCCGATCCCCCGATGGCGATGCTGGACCGGGCCTGTGGATAACCTTAGGATGGGTGTCAACGAAACGACGATAAAAACCGACTCGAGGCAGAGCGATGACAGGGCACAGGATCGGCCCGCCGATGCGGCGGGCGGCGCCATGAGCGCCGTGATCAGCGTGGGTGGCCTGCTGCCCGACCGGCACCCCCAGGGCGACTTCTTCATCTGCGATCTCTTCGACGCGATCCCGAAGGACGATCTCGCGACGATGGAGCATCCGGTCTTCTCGCTCGCGACCCGGCCCGACCGTCGGGTGCTCGACTACACCCATAACGGGGTGCGGCTGACGGTGACGCCCTCGGTCAAGGGCCTGGCCACGATCCACGACAAGGACATCCTGATCTTCTGCATCAGCCAGCTGATGGCGGCGCTGAACGCGGGGCGCGAGGTGTCGCGCACGCTGCACTTGAAGGCGCACGACCTGCTGGTGGCGACCAACCGCGAGACCTCCGGCGATGCCTACCGCCGCCTGCGCGAGGCCTTCGAGCGGCTGGCCGGCACGCGCATCACCACCAACATCGTGACCGGCGAGCGCGAGGTCACCACCGGCTTCGGCCTGATCGAGAGCTGGGAGATCGTGCGCAAGACCCGCGGCGGCCGGATGATCTCGGTCGCGGTGACGCTGTCGGAGTGGCTCTTCCGCGCGGTGCTGTCGCGCGCCGTCCTGACGCTCTCGCGCGACTACTTCCGGCTGAGGAAACCGCTGGAGCGCCGGATCTACGAGATCGCCCGCAAGCACTGCGGCAAGCAGGAGAGCTGGCGCGTCTCGGTCGAGCTCCTGCTGAAGAAGTCCGGCTCCGCGTCCCCGCGCCGCGTGTTCCGCAAGATGCTGCGCGACATGATCGAGAGCGACCACCTGCCCGACTACGCGATGACCGAGGAGGAGGGCGACATCATCCGCTTCACCCTGCGCGCCGGCGTGATCGAGACCGGTCCCGAACTGGGTCCCCTGAAGGCGGAGACAGTCGAGGAGGCCAAGCGCCTGGCCCGCGGCTGGGACGTCTACGCACTGGAGGCCGAGTGGCGGCGGTACTGGGCGGTGTCGGGCCGGCCAAGGCTGCGGTCGGCGGACCGGGCGTTTTTGGGCTGGGTGAAGGGGAAGGTGGGGTAGGGGCGGATGTTCCCTATTCCACTTGAGACCAACGGTCACGGTTGATCCGCCATCCGACTTCCGTCACGTTACAATCGAACGATAATAAAGGGCTTTCCCATGCCGGAGACAGATGGCCACATGGCGGGTCAGATCGTGGCCCTCCTTCCGGTCCAAGCAGTAAACTCCCGATCCTCACGAAGTGACCTCGCCATGCTCGCCGGCAAGCCTCTCTTTGTGTGGGTCCTCGAGACCTTGCTGTCTCTGCCGGTGATCGATCGCGTCGTGATCAATACCGATGCCGAACTGGCGATTGCGCAGTCCGGGTTGCGCCCGGGACCTCGGGTGATGATCCGCTCTCGGGCACCTGATCTGCGCGGCGAAGTGTCGATCAACCAGATCATCGCTGACGACCTCGCAGCCGTGCCTGCTGATACCTATCTGATGACGCACCCGACGAACCCACTCCTGCGTGCCTCGACTGTCGCAGAAGCGCTTGACCGCTTCACCGTCCGTCGTGCCGAAAGAGCCGCTGACAGCCTGTTCTCAGTCACCCGGATCCAAGCACGACTTTATGATGCAAACGGCATACCGTTCAACCATGACCCGGGCAAGCTGCTGCGCACCAGTGCGCTGGCGCCATACTTTGAGGAGAATGGCAACTTCTACATCTTCGATAGTGCGAGCTTTGCCGCCACGGGCTCCCGGATTGGCACCAGCCCTGAGATGTTCGAGACGCCGCGGATGGAGAGTTATTCAGCCACGACGAGAGCAGACTGGTTTCTGACGGAAAGCTTGGCCCGGCGGATCAAGGCGGGTGAACCGATGGAAGCTTTGCGGGAGGATGTCTGACTGAACTACTAACCGATTTTCATTGATACTCAGCGTACGCGAGGGTGACATGCTGCGACGCCTGACAGTTGGAGAAGGGTTCGATTATTCCTTCCGTATGGCAGATTTGTGCTTGGAAGGGGTGCACTAGAAAGTGCGTTTCTTCTGCGGTGTGGAAGGCGCTTGGTATACATGTTCCCTCATGAGATAATCTCGTGAGACTTCCGACAAAGGTTCAGCTTTATTTAATGACATCTACTCTCTTTAAACTGGCAAAGCCATTCGCCCCCATGGCCCGCAAGGTTCTTGGTCCGAAAGCGTTTCGTAGTCTTCGTCAGGCCCTCTTCGCTACCCGTAAGTTCGACGAGGTTGAGGCGGTTTACCGCGCGCACCGTAAGACGTGCGCGGGCCGTGGCTTCATGATTGATGTGGGCGGCCATCACGGCGAATCTTTCGAAACCTTTGCCGAAGACGGCTGGCGCGTGGACTGCTTCGAGCCGAACCCCGTCAATTATCCCGCCATCCGGGCGCGTATCGCAGAGAATGGCACCAAGATCACGCGGCATCCGTATGCGGTTTCGGACACGCCCAAACAGGGGCTGACCTTCTACCTGAGCGACCAGAGCACCGTGATCAGTTCTTTGAATGCCTTCCATGACACGCACCGTGAAGGCTTCAAAGTCGATGCGATCGCCCTGCGCGATCATCTGGCTGCACAAGGCAATCCGAAAGTGGATTTTGTGAAGATCGACACCGAGGGGTTCGATTTTTTCGTGCTACAAGGCATTGATTGGGAGGCCGGTGCGCCCGAAGTCATCGTCTGTGAGTTCGAGGACACCCAGACCGAAGGTCTGGGCTATACCTACAAGGACATGGCGCAGTATCTGGTGGATCGTGGCTACGAGGTGATCGCGTCCGAATGGCACCCGATCGTGGCCTATGGCCAGTCCCATGAATGGAACCGCTACACGCGCTTTCCATCCGATCTTGCCACACCGAAAGCCTGGGGCAATCTGGTGGCGATGCAACCGGGGACCGGAGCCGTCAAGGCCGAGCTCAGCAAGATCGGGGCGATTGGGTGATGGCTACGCAGATTGTGCAGAAGCGGCCCTATGAGTTTAGTGTCTATCCGGAATCCGAGGCAGGCGGATTTTGCCATCGCGATTGCACGGTGGCGTTCTACACCCGCATTGATGCGCTTTTGCAGCCGACGGATGTGGTCCTGAACCTTGGGGCCGGGCGGGGCGCGAATATTCTGGCAGACCTGTCGGCTTATCGTCGCAAGGTTCAGACGTTCAAGGGCCGCGCCGCCAGGGTCATCGGGCTCGACGTGGATCCGGTCGTCCTGGAGAACCCCGATCTCGACGAGGCCCATGTCATCGGACTAGACACGCCCTGGCCGGTGGCGGATGCCTCGATCGACATGCTGGTCAGCGACCATGTTTTTGAGCATGTGGTCAATCCCGAATTTCTGGCCTCCGAGATCGCCCGCGTGCTGAAGCCCGGCGGCTGGCTCTGCGCGCGCACGCCGACGAAATGGGGCTATATCGGCTTGGCGACCCGTGCCATTCCCAACAGTCTGCACGTGGCTTTGCTGAAATACCTCCAACCGCATCGCAAGGCCGAGGACGTGTTCCCAACCGTCTACAAGATGAACACTGCGCGGAGTCTGAAACGCTACTTTGATCCGGCACGGTGGGCGCATCACAGTTACGGCTACAATGGCGTGCCAGGATATCATGGCCAGCGGTTGGCGTTGTTTCGTCTGGTTGAGGCATGGTGCTGGCTGATGCCGCGCCCTCTCTCGGCGAAATGGCATATCTTCCTGCGCAAGAAATGACCCGTCTGCATCGGCTCGCCCGGTCGCCCTCGATGGCGACATGGGCCAGCTTTCTGGCCCGTGCGCTCAGCATTTTCGCTTTGGCCCCTTTGATGCTGGCCACGCTGACACCGCTTGAGGCGGCGCTGTGGTTCTTGCTGATTACGTTGCAGGGCATGCAGTTGCTGTTCGAGACCAGCATCGGGGCCGGTTTTATCCGCGCCATTGGATACGCGTTGGGCGGTGCGCGCCAAGTGCGCGACCTGCGTCAGGTCGAAGCGGGCGACTGCTCCCCCAATATGGCGCTTTTCAGTGCGGTCTGGGGCACGATGGGCCTGACTTATCTGGGGGTCGCAGCCGCAACTGGGCTTTTGATTGGAGGGCTTGCCTTGTGGTCCGCCCCGGCGCTTCTGGCACAGGGGGGTCTGGGGCAGGCAGGCACACTTGCCGTGCTGATTTTCGTCGCCGGGGCTGTGATGCGCGCCTATATCGGACGCCATATCTCGTTTCTGTTTGCCGCCGGGCGGATCCCGCTTTTGCGTTGGACCGAAGCCGGGTATTGGAGTCTGGCGTTCCTGTGCACGGTCCTTGCCTTGTGGAGTGGGGCAGGTCTCCTAGGCGTCGTTCTGGCCTATCAGGTTCCTCTGGCACTAGGGCTTGTCTGGACCGTCCATATTACCCGCCGCGATCAGGCGGACCGACCCGGCTTCGATGCTAATAAAGGGTTTGATTCTGACATCCTTGCACAGCTCTGGCCGGCCTTCTGGCGCTCGGGGCTGGGCGTTGGTGCCTTTCTCTTGGTGACCCAAGGCGCGGGACTTTACTACGCCCGCATCGGCGAACCCGCAGATGTTGCGGCCTATCTTTTTGCGATGTCGCTGATGCGCCCGATGATGCAGTTTGCGCAAGTTCCCTTCTTCACCAAGCTGCCGCGCCTGGCCGAGTTGCAGGCCAGTGGCGCGCGCGCCGAACAGATCCAGATCGCGCAGCAGGCGATGCGGCTCAGCTTGTGGCTGCTGGCGCTCATGGTGCTGGGCATTGCCGCCGCCTTGTGGGGGATGCAGGCGTTTGATCTGTCAGAGACCCAAGTGCCGGCGCTGCTTTGGGCGGTGATCGGGCTGGCGGCCTGCGCCGAACGGGTGGGCGCGATGCATCTGCAGCTTTACTCGACCACCAATCATATTCTGTGGCACTGGGCCAATGGCGGGACCTCGGTGCTCTTTGTGGGACTTGCAATGCTCAGCTTCGAGCAGTTGGGGGTGCTGGCCTTCCCGATGGCGCACCTGCTGGCGACAGCGGTGTTCTATGTGCCCTTCAGCATGATCTGGTCCTACCGCGCCTTTGGCTTGCCTTGGCCTGGCTTCGAGTTGCGGGTATCGGTGATACCCTTGGCGCTTTTGTTGGGATATACAGGTGCGGTTCTATGGGGGAGCCTGGGATGACGCGCATTCTGGAAACCAAGCTAGGGTTTTTACTGGTCATGTTTGGAATGCACCTGATGCTTCCTCTTACTCGTGCCGGAGGTGGTGTATTGGTCCCCGAGATGATCCTGTTTGTGATCTTCTCCGTGAGTGGTCTGATTTTCACCCAAGTGCACAGCGCTTTGATACAACGCTTTGTTCTGCTGAACTTGATACTCGCAGCCTCGATCCTGTTCAATCTCTGGCCGGGGCGGGATTATACGGGCTATGCTCTGTCTGTGCTGAACCTGAACTTCAGCCTTGTGATCGCTTTGTGTCTGGCGCTCTATCTGCTGCGCATGGCCAGCGCAGTGCGGCTAGAGCGCTGGATCCGCACCACGCTGGCTGTCTTTCTGGCCCTGTCGGTGCTGGAAATCACATTTCCACCTTTTGAAGCTCTCGTGGATGCGTTTCGTTATGCCGTATTCCCGGAGGTTCGCATCTATACCGCAGACTGGCGCGACATCGCGCTTTATGGCTTTCCGCGACCGACGCTGTTCGGCAATGAGCCAAGTTATCTTGGCATCACGACTACAAGCTTGGCTGCAGTCTGCTTTATTTTGGCCCCCACAGTCCGCGCGCAAGGGATTGCGGTGTTGTTGTTCCTCGCCTCTGTGGTGATCGTACGCAGCCCGACCGCGGTCGCCTTGGGATTGGTGATGATCTACTTCTTCGCGGCCAGCACCCAGTTGCAAACCTTGACCTCCGCCCGGGCACTCTTGATCCTGTTGTCCCCGTCGGTGATCGCGTTCGGAGTTTTCGTATTCGTTCAGCAATTTGGCGCTCGGTTCAGCCTGTTTCTGGCTGGTGAAGACAATTCCGGAGACTTACGCCTGATCAAGCCCATCGAGGCAATCTGGGTTTCAATTGAAACTTCGCCATTGTTTGGCACCGGCGTCGGCGGGCGCGACAAGATTGTGGATGTCATGATGGTGGTCGGGGATTGGGGTCGCCATGTCGGATCCTTGGCCTACCAAGACCCCGCCAATATCTTCGCGACTGGTACGATGCTGATTTTCACTGAAATGGGACTGAGCGCGGTGGTCGTTTTGGTGATTATCTTGGGGATATTTCGGCTGAGCCTGCCACTGATACGCCCTCTCGATTTCATCGCCGTCTTTGCATCGGTCTCCATCACGATGGGTGGCTGGACGCATCCGAGGCTCTGGATCATCATCTCTCTCTTGCTGGTGGCCATCCACCTGCGCCGGGCGGCCCTGCGGGAGGTTTTGCCTCTCATCCCGTCGCGCGCGCGGCCTCCAGGAACCCGTGCAGCAGCCAAACAGCTTTCAACGACACAGCCGTAACTGCGTCTTGAGTGTTGGACCCGTTATGGGACCCGAACAGGCACCTTGTCCTGAAGGTATGGAGCGGATTGTTCTGTGCCAGCGGTTCGGCCTCGAACACATCAAGCGCCGCCGAATGGATCTGGCCGGTCTCCAGCCCGGCAATGACAGCAGCTTCCTGCACAACCGGTCCGCGCCCAACGTTGACCAGTCGCACACCGGGTTTCACTCGGGAGAGGGTGTTGGTGTTGAACATGTGCCTTGTCTCGGCGGTCAGCGGTGCGGTGAAGACAAGGAAGTCAAGATCGTCGATCTCGGGCCAAGCCCGCACGGTCACACTTTCGGGTAGCACGGTGGGATCGACGAAGGGATCGAAGACGCAGACCTCGAGGTCATGGGCCAGCAGCCGCTTGACGGTGTTGCGCCCGATGTCGCCTGCGCCGATGACACCGGCCCGTTTGTTCCACAGCGAGATACCGGACGGTTTCGGCCAGCCGCCCGCGCGGATGCCTGCGTCGATCTCGAAAGTCTGGCGCGCCAGAGCTAGTACGTAGGACATTGCTAGATCTGCCACCTCGCGACCGAAGACGCCCGGCGTGTTAGTGATCGGAAGCCCGAGGTCGCGGCAGGCAGCGAAATCGACGTTGTCTGTGCCCACGCCCCATTTCACCGCAGCCTTCAGACGGCCCCGGGTGCCGGCCTCGAACACCGCGCGGGTCGCGGGGTCGTCGCCAATGATCCAGCCGTCATACCCGGGTAGCATCTCGATCAGCCTCGCCTCGGGCACGATTTGTGTGAATTCCGGCACGGTCACCTCGAACCCGGCGGCTGCGAAGGCCTCCGTGAAGGTGTCCTTCAGCCCGATCATCGGCGGGCAGGTCAGCAGGATCTTGTACATCAGGCCTCGTCTCCCAAAGGCTCTCCAGCCGCAACCCGCATGGCGAGGCTTTCGGCCATGAACCAACGCGGGGCGTCATCGATGTCGACCGCTTCGAGCATCGGGGTCTCGAACATCACTGGTTTCTTGCCGATCCGAGCGTTCGTACTTGCGAAGCTCTCGGCGCTGAAGATGTAGAGACCCGAGTTTTCCTCGAACCAGGGCTCTAGATCCTGTGTCCGGATCAGATTGTCGGGATCGTGGTTCACGGCCGAGCCATCAGCCCGGTAGAACCGGCTTTGGGTCTTGTTGACGGTGAAGAGGCTGTCACCACGCCCCTCATCCCGTGCACCCCGGTAGGCGGCCAGAGCCCCCCGGATCGTCCCGGCGCTGAGCAGAGGGTTGGTGGTGTGGGTCATCAAGTACGTCTCAGCCTCGACATTGGCGACGTCGTCGGCCAGCACGAGGTGCATTGAGACGAAGTCGCCACAGATCTCGGGCTTGCGGTCGCGGATCATCACCTTGCCGCCTTCGGTCAGGCCGCTTTCAGCGAGGATGTCGCGGGCATCGGTGTTGATCACGATCTGGTCGATCTCATCTAGGCTCTTCAGCGTGTCGAGGATCCAAGCGTAGAGCGGCTTGCCGGCGAGGACGCGGAAGTTCTTCGACTTAACACGCGCACTGTGCGCTTTCATGGGAAGAAGGGCGACGGTCGGGCCTTTGGGCATCTGGGCGGAGCCTTTCATAACATCAACTGGGATAGAAATACTGTTCCTTGCGAGCGCGGGAGATCTCGCGCGTCGCAGCGTTGCCACGCCATGCGCCCCAGAACTGACATGTCCGGAAGGCGACGATGCTGGCGAACTCGCGGCCGAGGCAGCCCTGATTCAAGGCCTGTCCCCAATCGGTTAGAATACCGCTTACTGTATAGCGTAGGAAATCGCCAAAGCTGACATGGACATCCGGCATGATACCCTGAAGTGCGATCGCCTCGCGTTCGAAGCGGATGCGGACTTTCTTCCAGCTCTCTTCATGCAGGTGTTCGACCGGGGCGGTGCCGACATAGGCGATTTTCTCACCGCGTGCGACCAGCGTCTTCGCCAGCGCCATATCCTCAAGCCCGGTGATCGTTTCGTCGAACGGATTTTCTTCCCAAGCTCGGCGCAGAAGCGCGGAGTTGGCATTGTTGCAGAAGAAGCCTTCCTGCGGGACTCGATTCTCGGGTGGGAAATACTTGGCGAAGAGCTGGTGCTCGGAGAACTTCGTGACTCCCTGTCGTCCGATCTGTCCACCGTAGCTATAGACTGCGATCCCTTCACGCAGGGGAGCGACAAGATCCGCCAGCCAGCGCGGCCCGACCGGGATGCAATGACCGGATAGCAGCACAAGGATGTCGCCCGTCGCAAAGGCGCAACCGCGGTTCAGTGAGCGACCGAAGGTAAACTCAGATTTCTTAATATGCGTGATGCGGGTACCATGCGCTTTAGCGATCTCCAGTGTCTCATCTGTTGAACCCGAATCGACGCTCACCACTTCGATCGACATACTTTCAATCTCTTGGCTAGCAATGGCTGAAAGGCACTCTCCTAGATACTTTCCCTCGTTCAGCGTGCGAATGACAATTGAAATGCTGACCATGATAATACCACCTGGTCTCTAAGCGGGCGGGGGCCCACTCAGAGTAATGGCCTCATCGAGTGAAATCTTTGGGAAAATATCAAGCTGTCCACCAATCGTTGCATCAAGCACACGTCGCCCATCGGCTTCAAAGGCTTGGCGCGCCAGTGTATAATCTATCTCGGATTGGTCCAGATCAGGCGTACCCCAGACGGTCCCGGCCTTAAAGTAGTTTGGGTCAAAGTGATTGAGGTCGGCTCCCTCTCGTTTCTGATAAGTTGACTTGTCACCGGCAAACTTGAAGCTGTGGTCAACGCCGAAGATGATCACTGGATCCGCGCCCATCCAGTAGGCCATCTGCAAAGCAATATAAGTCACTGTTGCTGAAGATCCCAATCCTTGAACAGCATTAGTAGAGAAAGCGTTTGATGACTTTAGATCAAAGAATCTTACTCTCTTACGGTTCTCGTCCTTCATCATGAAACGTGATTTCCAGGCAAGAAATACCGGTATTTCACTTTGCGCAAAGACATGCTGATGTTGTTGAACAACAATGTTGTTGGTGCAGACAATAAGCTCTGGGCGCCACACCGTACGATCATAAAGAAGATCAATCTTGTTCATGCCAATACTGGGCACATGGGCAAAAAGGTCAAAGGGAGTTTGGTTAAGGCTCGGACCGTTGCCAACGACAAGCATTGGCTTGCCCTTGTGCCGGTTCTTGAGTGCGGCAATCGCCGCAGGATCGCCAAACATCTGATAGAGCCTGTTATCTATCCAGTACCGAGCTGGCCTAGTAGCGGAGATTATACGGCTTTGCAGACTCATCTTGGTGCTCCTATCCCCCATGCACCAACCAGTGCGCATAGGCATCCGCGATCCCCTCCTCCAGCCCGCGCGCGCGGTTCCAGCCGAGCGCGTGCAGCCGGGACGAGTCCATCAGCTTGCGCGGGGTGCCGTCGGGCTTCGAACTGTCCCAGGTCAGGGTCGCCTCGTAGCCCACGACCTTCGCGATCGTCTCGGCCAGCTCGCGGATCGACACCTCGACGCCCGAGCCGACGTTCAGGGGGATCTCGTCGGAGTAGACCTTCATCAGGAAGACCAGCGCATCGGCGAGGTCATCGACGTGCAGGAACTCGCGCAGCGGCGTGCCCGTGCCCCAGACGACGACCTCGGGCACGCCGGCCTCCTTCGCCTCGTGGAACTTGCGCAGCAGCGCGGGCAGGACATGCGAGTTGGCAAGGTCGTAGTTGTCGCCCGGCCCATACAGGTTCGTCGGCTGCGCGCTGATGAAGTCGGCGCCGTGCTGGCGGCGGTAGGCCTGGCAGAGCTTGATGCCCGCGATCTTGGCGATGGCATACCATTCGTTGGTGGGCTCGAGCGGCCCGGTCAGCAGCGCCTCCTCGCGGATCGGCTGCTCGGCGAATTTCGGGTAGATGCAGGAGGAGCCGAGGAACAGCAGCTTCTCCACCCCGGTCTCATGGGCGGAGGTGATCACGTTGGTCTGCAGCTGCAGGTTCTGGGCCAGGAAATCGACCGGGTAGCTGTTGTTGGCGTGGATGCCGCCGACCTTGGCCGCGGCGAGGAACACCGCCTGCGGCCGGTGCGCGGCGAACCAGTCCCGCACCGCGTGCTGGTCGGTCAGGTCCAGCTCGGCCCGCGACGCGGTCAGCACCTCGCAGCCCTCCGACGCCAGCCGCCGCACCAGCGCGCCGCCGACCATGCCGCGGTGGCCTGCCACGAAGACGCGCTTGCCGGTGAGGGTGTAGGTCATGCCGCCGTCTTTATCTTCGAGAATAAGAAATCAGCTTGCACCGCGCGGCCTTCAAATGCCATCCCAGGGCCTACTTCGACCCCTGCAAGACTAAAACCACGCTCTGCCAGCCAAATGATGATCTCGTGCGCGAGCGGTTGCCCTTGATACAATTCGACGAAGGACGCCTCGCAATAGATCCAGTCGATATGAGAGAGCATATTTTCGCATCCTTTCAGGACCTCGCCTTCGAAACCCTGCACATCAATCTTCAATAAAACGGGGCCTTTGATCTCGTGGCTGGAGAGCTCTTCAGACAAGCGTGCAATGCGTATGGTTTCTACTCCGATCTCACGTGTTCCAGGAAAGTATTTAGCTTGAGCAGCTTGGGCCATCAAAGACGAGCTGTCAGCACGAGCAGCCAAATGAATCTCGGCAGTACCAGATGTGGCACCTAGGGCGCAGCGATGCAAAGTGACTTTTGGTTCAGACCCAAAAAGGCGTTCAATCTTATTTCCCGCTTTGGACATGGGCTCAAATGCATGGATATCTGCTTGAGGCTGTATTATCCTGCACAGGAGTGTGAATTGTCCTACATTTGCACCAACATCTAGAATTGTTTGAAGCGGGCCAAGGCTACGAAGTAGCGCGGCATGCTCATAGGTAGCAACAACCCCTTGTCCTAGTGCGTGACGAGTTTCTGGGCGGTGTAAAGCTTTGAAGGCTTTTTTTAGTTTATTATGAAAGGGCATACTCTAAGCCTCCAGCGACACGGGCAGTTCCAGCCCGTGTTCGCGCAGCAGCTTCAGACGGCGCGCGGCCTTCAGGTCGTCCGCGACCATCTCGGCGCACATCTCCTGCGCTGTGATCTCCGGGACCCAGCCCAGCTTCTGCTTCGCCTTGGCGGGATCGCCGAGCAGGGTCTCGACTTCAGCGGGGCGGAAGTAGCGCGGGTCGATCCGCATCACCACGTCACCCACCTTCACCGAAGGGGCGAGATCGGAGGTGACCGCAGTCACGGTCGCGATCTCGTTGACGCCTTCGCCGGAGAACTCCAGCTCGATCCCGAGCTCGCGCGCCGACCAGGCGATGAACTCGCGCACCGAGTACTGCACGCCGGTGGCGATGACGAAATCTTCCGCCGTCTCCTGCTGCAGCATCATCCACTGCATCCGGACGTAGTCCTTGGCGTGGCCCCAGTCCCGCAAACTGTCGATGTTGCCCATGTAGAGGCAGGACTCGAGACCCATCGCGATATTGGCGAGGCCACGGGTGATCTTGCGGGTCACGAAGGTCTCGCCCCGGCGCGGGCTCTCGTGATTGAAGAGGATGCCGTTGCAAGCATAGATCCCGTAGGCCTCGCGGTAATTCACCGTGATCCAGTAGGCGTACATCTTGGCGACCGCGTAAGGGCTGCGCGGGTGGAACGGCGTCGTCTCGCGCTGCGGGATTTCCTGCACGAGGCCGTAGAGCTCGGAGGTCGAGGCCTGGTAGAAGCGGGTCTTCTTCTCCAGCCCGAGGAAGCGGATTGCCTCCAGCAGGCGCAGCGTGCCGATCGCATCGACATCGGCGGTATATTCCGGCGCCTCGAAGCTGACGGCGACATGGGACTGGGCCCCGAGGTTGTAGACCTCGTCGGGCTGCACCTCCGACAGGATCCGGGTCAGGTTCGACGTGTCGGTCAGATCGCCGTAATGCAGCTTGAACCGGGCATTGTCGGTGTGCGGATCCTCGTAGATGTGATCCACCCGTTGCGTGTTGAAAAGCGACGCCCGGCGCTTGATGCCGTGCACCTCATAGCCCTTTTCCAGGAGGAACTCGGCGAGATAGGAGCCGTCCTGGCCGGTGACGCCGGTAATGAGTGCTTTTTTCAAAGGGAACCGTCCTATGCCGTCTTGCGTTCCAGAGAGGAATGAAGGCCGTGCTCGTTTTGTCCGAGCAGCTGCCTCAGGTTGCTTTCGAAACCGTCGATGATCCGAGCCTGGCTCCAGCGCGCCTCAGCACGCCGACGCGCTTCCAGCCCCATGTCTGCGCGGCGATCGGGATCGTCCAGTATCCTGCGCAGGGCCTCGGCGAGTGCTCCGGCATCGCCGGGTGGGGTAACCAGTCCGGCCGGGCCGATCTCGCGCGCGAGTGCGGTCTCGGGGTCTGCGGTCGCCAGTACCGGACGGCCAGATGCCAACATGTTAGTGAGCTTCGAGGGGAGCACCAGATCGGCTGCACCCGCAAGCTGGGGCAGCAGGTGCACATCGGCGCTGCGCAGAAGTTCTCCGAGCCGTTCACGGGGTTGAAGAGGGAAGAAGCGGATATTGGTGAGCCCGGTCGCCTTCTCCCGCAGCGTCGCGAGATAGGAGCCATCTCCGAAAATCGCGAAGGTCAGGTCCGTACGGTCCGCCATGCGGCGGGCGGTCTCGGGCAGGATGTCGAGACCTTGCTTGTTGGCGATATTGCCCGAGTAGACTGCAACATGCTCGGTGGTCAGGCCGAACTCAGCCCGAAAGTCTTGCGCCACCGGTCCCGGCTGCACTGCCGAGAGATCGGCCCAGTTGCGCAGCTCGACGATCCTTTCGGCGGGAATGCCCTTTTCGGCCAGCCGCGCCATCATCTGATCCGAGATCGTGCTGATCCGGTCGAAGCGCGACAGCATGGCTCGCTCGAAGGCGAGCGCGGCGCGCCCCAGCCGGGTGCCGGTTTGGAGAAGGCCAGTCGCAAAAGCCGCCTCAACCTCGAAATCCTGGATGTGCAGCCAGGTACGCGCGCCGCTCAGCCGGGCGGCGGCCAGCCCGGTCAGGGCCGACAGGAGCGACGGTGCGATCACCAGCACGACATCAGGGCGCTGTCGCCGCGCCCGGCGCAATGCCGGCAGCAGACCGGTCAGCACAAAGCTCGCGTGGTGTAGGATCCGCCTGATCCCCGAAGGTTCAGCGGGCACGTAGATTGGGCAATGCAGGACGTTCGGCCCTGGGATCTGGTGCTCGACCCGATAGCCGCGGGTTGGCCACCCCTCGAATACCCTCCATGCCGGATAGTAGGGAGTGGCGGTCACGACCTCTACATCGTGTCCGCGTGCGACAAGGGTTTCTGCCAGCCCGGTGGTGTAGACCGCGATACCAATCATCTCTGGGGCATAGTTGATGCCGATGATCAGCAGACGCAGAGGCTGGACGTTCTGACCACTCACCCCTTCGCCCCCTGCCCGCGCGCATACACATCCTCGTAGCGCACGATGTCGTCCTCGCCCAAGTACACGCCCGTCTGCACCTCGATCAGCACCATCGGCACGCGGCCGGGGTTCTCCATGCGGTGGATCGCGCCGAGGGGGATGTAGACGGACTGGTTCTCGGTCACGAGGCGCACCTCGTCATTGACTGTGACCTTCGCGGTGCCCGAGACGACGATCCAGTGTTCGGCGCGGTGCACGTGGCTTTGCAGCGACAGGGCCGCGCCGGGCTTCACCACGATGCGCTTGACCTGGAAGCGGTCGGCGAGCGCCAGCGTCTCGAACCAGCCCCAGGGGCGGTGGTCGCGGGGGAAGGCCTCGGCCTGTTTCGCACCCTTGGCCTTCAGCGCGGTGACCGCCTTCTTGACGTCCTGCGCGCGCGAGGCGTCGGCGACCAGAACCGCGTCGGGCGGCGCCACGACGATGGTGTCCTTCAGCCCGATACCCACCAGTTCCAGGTCCGGGCTTTCCGAGCGCAGCAGCGTGTCGGCGCAGTCGATCGCCGTCGCGGCACCAGTGGTGACGACGCCCGCGCCGCTCTCGCGCCAGACCGCGTCCCAGCCGCCGAGGTCGGACCAGGCCCCGGTATAGGGCACGACGCTGAGGTTATCGGCCTTCTCCATCACCGCGTAGTCGATCGAGATGTCGGCGACCTGGCTCCAGGGCCCGGGGTCGAGGCGGAAGAACGTCAGGTCGGTCGCCCCGCCCTCAACCGCCGCCGTCACCGGCGCGATCAGCTCGGGCGCATGGGCCTCGAAGGCGGCGAGGATCGCCTTGACCGAGAAGAGGAAGATGCCCGCGTTCCAGAGGAAGCCGCCGGTCGCCAGCATCGCCTCGGCGGTGGCGAGGTCCGGCTTCTCGACGAAGCGCTGGAGCGGCACCGGACCGCCGTTCGGCGCCGCCGACAGTTCCAGATAGCCATAGCCCGTCTCGGGCCGGTCGGGCGCGATGCCGAAGGTGACGAGCGTGCCCGCCTCGGCCGCCGCGCGTCCGGTCTCGACCGCGGCGCGGAAGGCGGCCGGGTCGGGGATGACATGGTCCGAGGGCGCGACGAGCATCAGCGCCTCCGGATCCTTGCGCGCCAGCCAGAGCGCGGCGGCCAGCACCGCGGGCGCGGTGTTCCGCCCCTCAGGCTCGATCAGCACGGTCCCGCCCGCGATCCCGGTCGCGGCCAGCTGCTCGGTGGCGATGAAGCGGAAGTCCGCGCCGGTGATGACCAGCGGCGCGGCATAGCCCGGCCCCGACAGGCGGCGCGCCGAGGCCTGGAACAGGCTCTCCTCGCCGACCAGTTCGGTGAACTGCTTGGGATAGCTCTTGCGGCTGAGCGGCCAGAGCCGCGTGCCGGAGCCGCCGCAGAGAAGAACCGGGGTGATCGTCATGGGGCCGTCCGGGAAAGAGAAAGATGCTGCAACTGCGAAGGTCTCTGCCACGAATACCGTCTTAATGCCATGAGTCGGTTCAGGCACAGATGAGATGTAGCGCAATTGCACAGCTTATGGGCACGGGCCTTAGCCTTATGGATCAGCCCGACACAACAAAAGCCTATCTATGCAACGACCCTGCGCACGGGCTGGGCCTCAGTAGCGGTAGTGCTCGGGCTTGAAGGGGCCCTCGACGGTGACGCCG
>JAOARA010000447.1 GCA_025211115.1 Roseicyclus sp.
CTCGACGGCGACCCGCTCCGTCACCGCGCGTCTCGCGCAGCGGATCGACACCGCCACGAACTGGACCAGTGCAACCCCGGTCCTGCTTGCAGGCGAAATCGGCGTGGAAAGCGGGACGTCGAGCGTCAAGATCGGGGATGGTGTCAAGGCATGGTCGGCCCTCGCCTATCACTACGACCCCGCCGCTCTCGATGCCGCCACCACCGCCACGCCGACCGCCGGGAAGGCGATCCGGCTCGACGCGAACGCTCGGGTGCCGATGGACGCCCTGTCGCCTGCGGTGGCGCGGCTCGCCCGACGTGTCGCCAAGAAGCCGGTGCTGGGTGATGACGATATGGCGTTGCTGCTCGATTTCGAGCGCGGCTTTTTCCTCAAGGCGGATCAGGGCTTCAATGAAGGTGAAGTGCTGGCCATTGACCCCAACGCCCTGTTCGTGAACACCGCCACCGGCCCGTCCTACTACTTCGAGGGGCAGGACGGGCGGCTGTGTCAGGCGCTCCACGCCCTGACCGGCATCGAGGACTTCTCGCCGTGGTCCAAGGTCGGGACCGGCTCGGGTGGGTTTGAGCGTGTCACGGGGGCCAGCGGCGCGGGCAACTACATCATGCGCCGCGTGACCAGGCCGATTGCGTCCGGGACCGTGGTGAAATGGGAGATCGAGGCGCATGATGTCTCGCCCGGCGACAAGGTGCAGCTTGAAATCAGCACCGACACGGGCGGGGCGACCCTCCTGACCAAGACGATCACCGCAGACGGGGAAACCCTCACCATCCAGCACACACTGACTGCTGCGGCAACGCGGGTGGATTTCCGCATCGGGCAGGGCACCGGGACCCTCGCGGCGTGGTCGCCCAAGAATAGCTGGGGGCGGATCGTGTCCGGTCCCTCGGGGCGCTTCCCGATGCAGAACATCGGCGGGTTTACGAACGTGACGCGCCCGCGCCGCGTCGGCCCGTGGTGGGGCATGGGGATCGAGTTCCGCAACGGCAAGCCGTTTCGCCCGACGCGCGGCGACGTCTACACGAACGGCGTCAAGATGGAGGCCGAAGGCACCGGCACCTCGCTCTATACCGGCCCCTACACCCACAGCGGCGTCACCTCGACGCTTGTGACCCGCTACCTTGACGAAAAGGGGCGTCTGGTCAGTGTCTACGATCTCGTTGGCACCGCCACCACCACCTCTGTCGAATTTGCAATCGCCAATGACAAGGTGCGCCTCCCGGCAGTCCAGAGCGACACACTCTATGCCGCCTTGGACTTCAAAATCCTTGCGGGCACGGCTCCATCCGCCGGGTTCTCGACGGGTATTCACGAGGAAAGCGCGGTCCCTGTCTATCTCTTGGGGTCCGGCTTTATCGCTACCGAGGACGTGGGCGACGGCTGGCTGCGCGCGTCTGGCACGCGCACTCTGTCACATGTTGACACCGCGACCGGACGGATCAACTGCGCCGCAAAGACGTTCAATGGCGAGGCGGTGAATGTCCGTGTCGCCATTCGGAGCGGCATGATCGTCAAGGCAGACCACCGTGTCGCTTATATGCCCGCCCTTCCCGGCGGTCAGATCACGAGCGCCGCGATTGACTACAGGCTGGACCTTGACGAGTTCTTCCCGCTCGGGCCGGATCGCTATGTGACCTTGGGGCAGGGCGGGGCGATCAACAACTCGCCCACGCTGACGGTCGGCCCCAACCTCGTCGCGAACGGCGATGGCTCGGACGGTGTGAACGACTGGACGGGGATTAACGGCGGCACTGTCAGCAACCCCGGCTCTTCGATCCGTGTGACTGAAGACGGTGTGGACGGAGCGGTTGCCCGCGCGCGCCAGGTGGTCACGGTCGAAGCGTTCAAGCACTACCTCATGTCGGCCAATCGGATCGCCGGTTCGCACGTCAACGCGAGGGTCTTTGCTTCCGAGGACACCAACTACGGCACCAACCTCGGGCAGACCGCCGAGCAAGACGGCGTTTCCAGTGTCGTGGTCCGGTCGGTGGATACCTCGTTCAACGTGCTGCTGATCTCAGGCAGCCTTACGGCAGGCCAGTATGGCGAGTTCGACGACATCAGCGTGAAAGAGTATGTCGGCGTCTGGATGTCCTCGACCGGCGAGGGCCGCTTCTCCGTGTCGGGTGACGTTCTGACCCTGAGCGCGGGGGGTGCAGCCGAGAACGCCAAACTTCTGGCCGCGCCGCTGGGCTGGGCCGATGGCGACGTGATCCGGTCGGAGTGGGAGATCACTTGCACGGCGGGGGCTATAGAGGTCCGCAATCCTATCGGCGCTGTCCTCCACACGATCCGCGCTGGCGAGACGCGCAGCCTCAAGAAGATCCAGACCAAGATCGCCGGGGGCGAGGTGATCCGGCTGTATGCGGACGCCACCGGAGCGGGCACGATCCGGCGCACCATGACGCGGGAGGGCGACCAGGGGCCGCTGACCATCGCCGCAGAGTTCACGGTGCGGAAAGCCGACACGGGCGGAATTTATCCGATGATCGCCCGTATCTCCGATGCAGCGGCGTCCAACAACGAGCGCGTTTCGATGATGCTTGGACCGAGCGAGCGACTGTTCTTCGACTACGTTCACGGTGGCAACTATCAGGGCGGAGCCAACACCGCACCGGCTTTCGTGGACGATGCCACCCGCTACAAGTTCGCTGCCTCGATCAAGGCAAACAGCATCCGCTCGACGGCAAACAGCATCCACTCCACACCCGACACCAACACCGCAGACATCGGGCCGAGGGGGCACACGCAACTCATGTTGCTCCCCAGCCACGATTGGGTGGACCTGCACAACCTCGCGATCTTCCGGGGGGCTGACGTGAAATCCGACGCCGAACATCTGGAGATCAACGCATGAGCGAGACCCTGCTGCGCCGCCAGATCGCGAGCACTCCCGAGGCCGTCGAGGCGGCTTTCCTGTCGATGGGCCTCTACCTGCCCGCCACCGAGGACGCCCCGGCCCGCCTCGCGGACGCGGTGTCCATGGACGAGCCGGGCGGGCAGATCGGCCCCGGCACCACCCTCTATGTCGTCCCGCCTATCCTCGGGCCGGACGGACTGCCGACCAACCCCGGCGACGTGGTGGTGGACCCTCGCCGCCTCTACAGCTTCACCATCGAATGCCGCTGGCCCCCGTTCGACCGGCAGACCTCGGAAGCCGATCTCGACGCGGTGATCGCGGCGGCATGGCCCGGAGACCCGGCCACGCTCGGCGATCGGCTCGACACCCTCGGGGCTGGCCTGCCGCTGTCCGAGGATGCCGCGCCGGTGGTGACCGACCCGGTCAATAGGGCGCTTCTGATCCTGCGCTTGTGGCTGATCAAGGGCGAGGCAAGCGACGATCCGGTCCTCGGGCCGGTGCGAACGCTCCTGGGCGTCTCTCTCCTTCTCGATCCCTGACCGGACAGGGGGTCAAAGGGCGTTGGAGCGCCCTCCGACACGGGGCCGAAAGTGCACAAGTGACCCCGCCGACCTGAAGTGACTCAAGGCCGCCCCCGTTCCGCGCGGAAGCGGCAGTTGAGGCTGATTCTGACCCATGCCGCAAGAGGACATCCGTTGCCCGGAGTGCAGACGCTTGCTATTCCGGATGGAGGCCGACGCGCTCGCCGGTGATCTCTCGATCAAGTGCCCGCGCTGCAAGAGCCATCTCCACATGAGGCCCTCCCCGAGCCCGAACCCCGAGCGGCGTGACCGCGTCGGCAAGGAGCTCACCCATGCCCGCCTCCGCAAACCATCCTCTCCCTGATCTGCCGCCTGGCAGCCCCGGCCGCCCGCCCCGTCCGCGCTACAAGCAGCAGTTCGGGGTGATCGTCATCGCCCGCGACGAGGACCACCAGCGCCGCGTCTACGAGCGGCTCGTGAAGCAGGGCCTGACCTGCAAGGTGGTGAACACATGAAGGTCGAGGTGCATCACCGCTGTCCGATCCCCGCAAGCTACCGCGCTGCGCGTGTGTCGAGCCTCTTCAACGTCGAAGGCGACGCTGACTTCCGGCTGACGGCCGAGATCCCGCTTGAGGCCCGCGACTGGCAGATCGGGCTGATCGTCGGGCCGTCCGGCTCTGGCAAGTCCTCGCTGGCCGCACGGCTCTTCGGCCAGGTCGCCGTAGAAGCCGACTGGCCCTTTGGCGTGCCGCTGATCGACGCAATCGCGCCGGACGGCTCCTTCGATGACGTGACCGGTGCGCTGGCCGCCGTCGGCCTCGGGACGGTGCCCAGCTGGCTGCGCCCGCCCGCCCACCTGTCGACCGGCGAGCGGTTCCGTGCGAGCCTCGCCCGCGCCCTGGTCGAGCGACCGGCGCTGGCCGTGGTGGACGAGTTTTCGTCGACGATTGACCGGCGCGTCGCCCAGATCGCCTCCGGGGCCTTCGCCAAGTCCTGGCGGCGCGGTCCGGGCCGGTTCGTCGCGGTCACCTGCCACGAAGACGTCACCGACTGGCTCCAGCCCGATTGGGTCTTTGACACCCGGACGGCCGAGTTCGCATGGAGGCGTCTTCGACGGGCACCCTCCATCGCCCTCGACATCCACCAGGTGGACGGATCCTGGTGGCCCGCCTTTGAGCCGCATCACTACCTGAAGCTCCCCCGGATGGTTGCGCCGATCTACTACCTCGGCACCGTCGACGGCGAGCCGGTCGTCCACGTCTGCTTCTCGACCCGTCCGGGGCTGAAGGAGGCCCGCGCCTGCCGCCTGGTCGTCATGCCCGAGTGGCAGGGCGCTGGCATCGGCATGCGGTTCCTGAACGAGCTCTGCGCCCTCTGGCGGCGCGGGATCAACCGCTACGACAAGCCGCTGCCGGTGCTGTTTCACACGTCGCATCCGGGCCTCGCAGCGGCCCTACGGCGCGATCCGAAGTGGTGCCAAGTCTCGGCCGCCCTCTATGGCGAGCCCCGCGAGCGCTCGATCCGCAGCCTCCAGAAATGGGCGCGGAAGTGCGAGGGCACGATGCCCCACGGCGGCTTCGGAGGCCACTTCCGGGCCGTCCAGGGCTTCCGGTACCTGGAGGACTGCGCATGAGCCGCATCCTTGTCTTCGGCAACAGCTGGCTCGGCGGGGCACTGATCGAGGCGCTCCACCAGCTCGGCCACGACCTCGAGCTGATCTCCGACGAGCACGAGGACGCCGCCGTGCGCACCGCATGGCGGCTCGGGGTGCCCTGCTATCAGGCCCCCGACCGCGCGCCCATCGGGGCCTTCAAACCGGCCTTGAAACCCGCGTTGATCCTCTCCGCGCATTCCTTCCGGTTACTGACGCCCGAGGTGATCGCCTGGACAGAATCAGGTGCCATTGGCTATCACCCGTCTCTCCTTCCGGCGTTTCCGGGGCGACGGGCGGTGGAGGACGCAGTGGCCGCCGGGGTCAGCGTGACCGGCGGGACGTGCTACTGGATGACGCCTGAGATCGACCGAGGGCCGGTTGTCGAAATCGGCGGGCGGAGGCTGCAGGAGCCAGTGGCGGTAGCGCCGGGCGAGAGCGCAGGGAGCCTTTGGCGACGGGCACTGGGGCCACTGGGGTTGCGGATGTTGGTGGGGGCGGGAAATTGTCCGCGCCATATCTTGTGTCATTCGGTGGAGCCCCCACAAAAGTAGTGCTAGCGTCACCCAATAAAGTATGGGTCCACGCGAATGATTCACCGATCCAAGGAGCGGCTCGAACAAGCACTCGAGCTCAAGTCGTTGCTAGTAAGCCTTTCTACCGGGGGTGATTTTGACAGCGAGCGCTACAGAGAGCTTCGATTCCACCTCCTAGATGACCCGGCGACGAGGCCTCGCGTTCCTGCTTTTGTCAGCAGGCATCGCGACTCTGCGGAACTTTGGAGCTACCTGAAAGGGGTCTGCTCTGGAAAGGGTGCTTATGAAGCTCGCCGCGCCCACATTCGAGAAGAGTTCAATGGCCTCCTTGAACACTTGGAGTCACCTGCCGTTCCGGTCGACGCAGGCGTGGGGAAAGCTCTGGTGAAATATGACGCTGACGGCGTCACGCAGGCATGGGATCGAGCACTCATGCGCCGCTCGTATGATCCCGAAGGAGCCATCACCGCGGCGAGGACTTTTCTTGAGGAAGTTTGCCAACACATTCTCGAAGATGAAGGGATCGAAGACTACGAAAAACTTGACCTTCCGCAACTCTACTCCAAGACCTCAAGCATTCTGAAGCTAGCACCTTCGCAGCACACGGAAGACATCTTTCGTAGAATCCTTGGCGGCTGCCAGTCTGTCGTTGAAAGCCTCGGCAGCCTGCGAAACAAGGCGAGCGATGCACACGGCGGTGGTCGACGGCGTGTGAAACCAAAGGCCCGCCACGCGGCTCTTGCAGTCAACCTAGCTGGGTCAATGGCCATGTTCTTGATCGAAACATCGCTGGAGCGGCAGCTAGCGATCCGACATACGGAAAATCAGCGTCAAGGGTCCGGCCCTGATGAGGTTTACCTTGGTGTCGAGCTATGCAGTCGGAAGGAGTTCAAGTTCGAGATACTGGAGATGCGTCGGATCATTGACGCGATGGACGCTAATGTACGTGAACGCCTTGAGCGAATATGGTGCGATTCCAAGGCGGGCTCGACCTACACAGTGACAGTTCGTGATGGAATGTGGATAAGCGGTCTCGATTGGCAAGTTCATGCTGCGATTGTTCAATCATGCAGTGGGTACAACGGAGTATACTTTGATGGCGACAGTCGTGCCACGTCTTCATTAGACTGCTTCTGGTCGGGCGATGACCCCACCTTGGATGCTTTTGCAGAAAGGCAGTTTCGTTGACTGACTTCTGGTTGCCCGAAGTGGAAATGCTGCTCGCCAATGAAGAACGCGATTCTTGGCGAGAAAAGGAGACCCGAGCACTCCTTGCTCAAGCTAGAAAGGTTGCCTTTCTCCGGAGGAGAGCGCTCAAGCGTGACCTTGCAGGCGTCTCCGACCCAAGAAAGAAAAGGAGCATTCAAGGCCATAACAGGCACGTCAACGAGGTAAGCAGGCGGCCGGTCTCAGAGATAAAGAGAAGCAGGCGGAAGGCTGTTGCTTTTGACGAAGTCTCGAAGACGGTGCTTCTGGCAAAGAGACGCCCTTCAATCCTCCTTGATGGGCTTTTCCCGCCAAGAGCGACTACGTGGATCCCGATGGCATCACGGTTGCGAAGTCGGTCCTACAAGAAAATAGCCGTTAAGAATTTTAGCCTTTTGCGGAACCCCGTCGCCACTGTCGATCTTCTAGCCGAGATTGTAAGGGCAGAGTCGACCTGCCTAGAGGCGCGGATTGATTTCCTTGATGACCAGTGTCTAGATATTGGCGCATGGCTGGTATTTGCGGCAATGCGAAATGATATGGCATCTATATTCTCTGGCGGAAAGATAAGTGGGTCGGTTTCCAAAGTAATCCATGCGCTGAGGCTGCAGAAGATATTGCGGTTCTCTCTTCAGTCATTTGATGATGCGAAGGATGATGTCTGGGCTTTCCCTGTCAGGGCTAGGCGAGCTGCAGGGACGTCCACGTCGCCAACGCAACATTTGGTCCCGCAGGCAAAGGAGAGGGTCGGCGGGGCTCTCTGCGAAGCGATTGATCAGTGGCTAGGCGCATGCGTTCAACAGCAACTGACTTTGCACGGGCGTCGTGGGGTAAAGACCATCGTCGGAGAGTGCCTCGACAATGCAGAGCGACATAGCCGACGGGAGTTCTCTAACGATGGCGATTGGATGATTACCGGTTTCATGGCCAGGAGAACCTTGGCCTCAGGTCCATCTTTTGAAGTGCAGCTGGCATTTCTCAGCGTTGGTGCCTCGATATCGGAAACGGTCAAGGAGGCTCACCCAGAGATCCTCCGAGGCATGGAAGACTACGTCGCCCAGCATCGGCAAAACCTTGCGAATCACTCGCGGGCCGATGAGCATCTACGTACAGTCTACGCTCTTCAAGACAACGTGACCTGTGATCACGAAGCTCACCTGAGGGGCGGCGGCGGTACGGGCTTCCGCGACATATTGTGCTTCTTCGGCGATCTGGCCGGGACTGATGACGGCAGCAGTGATCCCAGACTTAGTATAGTTTCAGGGCGTACGTGCTTGCATGTAGCCTTGGATCGGCTACCAGAGCTGTCGCCTGTCAAGTCCCAGAAGTTCAACATCTGGTTCAACCCTGCCAACGACCCCGCTCTGCCGCCGGACCCGGAAGTGGTTAAGGAACTTGCAACTGACTTTCGTGGTACACTAATAACCATGGGCTTCACTCTGGACCCAGGGTATTTGGAGCGTTCGATCAATGGCTGAGATCAATCTAGGCGAGCTTACGAAGGACCAAGTTACGATGCTTACGGGGCATCCACGTGGTCTGGCGGCACGCGATCTTTACAACTTGGATGCTTTGGATGAAGCGCAGGATATCGTGGTAGTGCGAGCTCCGAGCAACCTAGACACCGTTACGCCTTCCTTTGTGCAAGGTTTGCTTGCGATGTCGCTCAGACATCTCGGCGAGCAACGACTTCGTGAAAAGTACGACTTTTCGGCGCTTCCAAGCCTGCTGAAGGAAGACTTTGAAACCGGGCTTTCCCGGCTTTTGTTGCACAAAGGACAGGAAGGCTGACCACGCCACCGGATCCGTCCTGGGATGCCAGCACATGCATTGCTCTCATCTCGCTTCTCTTGACGGTTCTATTGTTTACAATAGAGCACATCTACTCTCGCAACAATTTCAACAGGGTTGATCGACGCGACACCTTCTACCGACAGGTTGATGTGCCTCTTATGTCGGAGCTTGATCGGCTTCATGACTTCTTCGTGGTCTTGGTGGACTGCAAGGAAGGACGGGGCAGCGCCACGACCGGAACACTACGATCTCAGGGGATAGGTGTCAGTCGCAAGTTGAACCAAGCGATAAACGCCGTTGCATTCTCGCGTCCAAACGAGACTTCGAGATGGCTCGAAGTCTCCACGGATACGTTGGACGCAGCACTAGAGAACATGGACGAGCAGACCAGGACGCTGCACGCAAGTACGCTAAGTAAAGAGGTTGATCGTCTTTGCCGTCAGATTTCTGGCCTGCAGAAAGAGCTAAGACCGAAGTAGCTTGGGTAAGCTGCCTGCTGCAGAAATCCGTGGCTCGCACTGAAAAAATCCGTGGCGCGCTACACCTGCCAAAGCTGTGATCCGAGGTTGGGCGCGGTCGGACCGGTCCGGTGTGGTGCGTGCCAGCACGCACCCCCGGGTGCCACCCCGTCAAACGTCCAGCTCCTCCACGAAGCGCGCGTTCGCCTGGATGTATTCGAACCGCTTCTCCGGCTTCTTGCCCATCAGGCGCTCGACGAGGTCGCCGGTCTCGCCGGGCTCGTCCTCGTCGATCGACACCCGGATCAGCTTGCGCGTCTCGGGGTTCATCGTGGTGTCCTTCAGGTCCTTGGCGTCCATCTCGCCGAGGCCCTTGAACCGCGACACGTCGATCCGGCCCTTGCCGCCGAGGCCCTTCGCCAGCCACGCGTCGCGCTCGGCCTCGTCGAGGCAGTAGACCCGGCGCGCGCCCTGCGTCAGCCGATAGAGCGGCGGGCAGGCGAGGTAGAGGTGCCCGTGGTCGATCATCGGGCGCATCTGGGTGAAGAAGAACGTCATCAGCAGCGAGGCGATATGCGCCCCGTCCACGTCGGCGTCGGTCATGATGATGACCTTCTCGTAGCGCAGGTCCTCGACGTTGAACCGCGACCCGAGGCCGACGCCCAGCGCCTGCGTCAGGTCCGCGATCTCCTGGTTCGAGCCGAGCTTGCCCGAGGCCGCCCCCAGAACGTTCAGGATCTTGCCCCGCAGCGGCAGCAGCGCCTGTGTCTTGCGGTCCCGCGCCATCTTGGCCGACCCGCCCGCCGAGTCGCCCTCGACGATGAACAGTTCCGTCCCCGCCCGCGACGAGGCGGAGCAATCGACCAGCTTGCCGGGCAGCCGCAGCCGCTTGGTGGCGGACTTGCGCTGGGTCTCCTTCTCGGCCTTCCGGCGCAGGCGTTCCTCGGCCTTCAGCACCATGTAATCGAGGATCGCGCCCGCCGACTTGGTGTCCGAGGCCAGCCAGTTGTCGAAGTGGTCGCGCACCGCCCCCTCGACCATGCGGGCCGCCTCGGTGGTGGCAAGGCGGTCCTTGGTCTGGCCGACGAACTCGGGCTCGCGGATGAAGCACGAGACCCGCGCCGTGCCGCCCGACATCAAATCCTCGCGGGTGATGTTGGCGGCCTTGCGGTTCCCGGCCAGCTCGCCATAGGCGCGCAGGCCTTTCAGCAGGGCCGCCCAGAAGCCCGCCTCATGGGTGCCGCCCTCGGGGGTCGGCACGGTGTTGCAGTAGGACTGGATCGCGCCGTCGCGGGCCGGCGTCCAGTTGATCGCCCATTCGACCGACCCGGGGGCGCCGAACTTCTCCTGGAAGCCGACCTTGCCCGCGAAGGGCTGGTCCGCATAGGTCGCCGCGCCGCCCAGCGTCTCGGTCAGGTAATCGGCCAGGCCGCCGGGGAAGTGGAAGGTCGCCTCCGTCGGCGTGGTGCCGTCGTCGACGGCGGATTTCCAGCGGATCTCGACGCCCGAGAACAGGTAGGCCTTCGATCGCGCCATCCGGTGCAGCCGCGCCGGTTTCAGGCTGAGCGGGCCGAAGATCTGCGCGTCCGGGTGGAAGGTGACCGTGGTGCCGCGCCGGTTCGGGGCCGGGCCAATCTTCTCGACCGGGCCCTGCGGGTGCCCGCGCGAGAACTCCTGCGCGTAAAGCTCGCGGTTGCGCGCCACCTCGACCCGCAGGTGATCCGACAGCGCGTTGACGACGGAGGCCCCCACCCCGTGCAGACCGCCCGAGGTCTCGTAGGCCTTGCCCGAGAACTTGCCGCCCGCGTGCAGCGTGCAGAGGATCACCTCCAGCGCCGAGCGGCCGGGGAACTTCGGGTGCTCGTCCACCGGCATCCCGCGGCCGTTGTCGCGGATGGTGACGGAGTGATCGGCGTGCAGTTCGACCTCGATCCGGCTGGCGTGGCCCGCGACGGCCTCGTCCATCGCGTTGTCGAGGATTTCCGCCACGAGGTGATGCAG
>JAOARA010000448.1 GCA_025211115.1 Roseicyclus sp.
CCGCGCCGCCACACGCATCGCATGACCGCTCACAGCCCCTCCTCCCTCGAAATGAAGCGGAAGAACAGCCACGAGAAGGTCAGCAGGCACAAAAGGATGACCACCGCCACTGCCGCGCCTGCGCCGATGTTCGAGACGGCAAAGGCCTGCTCGTAGACATTCACCGTCAGCGTCCGCGTGCCCGCGTTGCCGCCCGTCAACAGGAAGATGTCGTCGAACTTGTTGAAGGTCCAGATGAAGCGCAGCAGGAACAAGACGCTCAATATCCCCATCAGCATCGGCAGCGAGAGGTAGCGGAACTTCTGGAAGGGCGAGGCGCCGTCCATGTCGGCGGCCTCGTACATGTCGGTGTCAATGGCCTGCATCCGCGCGAGGATGAAGAGGAAGGACAAGGGGAAATAGCGCCAGATCTCGAAGACCGTCACCATGATCAGCGCGAGCGGCCGCTCGCCGAAGAAATTGATCGCGCTTTCCGTGACCCCCATCTGCACGAGAAGCGCGTTGATGCTCCCTGAGAAAGGATCGAAGAGGATCACCCAGGTGAAGGCCACCGCGATCACCGGGGCGACATAGGGAAACAGGTAAAGCCCCCGCAAGATCCCCTGCCCGCGGAAGGACTTGTTCAGCAAAAGCGCCGCGAAAAGCCCCACGACCAGCGCGCCGATGGTGCCGAAGACCGTGTAGAACAGAGTCGCCCAGATCACCGTCCAGAACTCCCGCGCGTCGAAGACGTCGCGGAAATTCTCGAAGGTGAATTCGAAACTCGTCAGGATGTTCTCGGCCTCGCCCGTGATGGTCGGAACCGTGCCATCCTCGATGGCATCCTCCAGCGCCGCGATGTCGCCCGACAGCGTCGCGGGGATTTCCAGCGTCACCCGGTCGCCGCCCGCCAGATCGCCAAGGACACAGCGCAAGACCTCGCCCTCCAGCGCACAGACCTCCGGCAGGTCACCGAGGGTCACGCCCGCGGGGATCGTATCCACCATCACCACGTCGCGGATCGCCTGGTCCTGGCTCGAGTTGCGGATGCGGTAGCGCAGGGTGGCGACGGGGTCATCCGCGCCGCGCACGTCCTCGCGCAGCACCGGCGTTGGCGGGCGCAGGTCGCCCAGCTCCACCGGTTTGAAGGAAATCCAGAAGATCGCCAGGAGCGGCAGCACCACGACCAGCATGACGCTCACGAGCGTCGGCAGCAAAAGGCCCCAGGCCAGCCGCGCCTCGCGGCGGGCAAGCGGGCCGCGGCCCTTGGGGGGTGTCGCTGTCTGGGTCATCTGTCAGGCTCCGGGCGGGGATGCACCGGGGCGGAGGGAGGGCCGCCCCGGCGCGTGGCGCAAGCGGCAGATCACTCGATCTGCGACAGCTCCTCGTTCATCAGCGCGACGGTCTCGGACGCGTCACGGACGCCGTCCATGTACTCGCGCACCAGCCGGTTGATGACCTGGCTGTTGATCATGTTCGAGGCCAGCGCCAGCTGCCCCTCGGCCACGCCCCAGCGCTGCGCCACGTCGAGGCCGCCGACGATCTCGTCGATCATCTCCTGCGCGTAGAGGTCACCCAGCGGCGCGCGGCGATCGACGCCCACGTCAAGCTGCGACCAGGCCTCGGTGAAGGCGGCGGGGTTCTCGCCGTCGCCCTGGCGAACGGGGAACTTGCCCTCGGGCGCGATGGCCAGCGTCGCGGTGTAGCCGTCCGACATCGAGTATTCGATGAAGGCCTGCGCGGCCTCGGTATCGGCATCCGCCGTCACGCCGAAATAGCGGATATCGGCCCAGGCCGCGCCCTCGGGGTTCGAGGGGCCGGCGAAGTTGGTCACGATGCCCGTCAGGCTGGCCAGCTCCGAGGAGGTCGGATCGTCGTTGATCGTCGGCGGCGCGCTGTCGCGCAGGCCCGCCAGCTCGTCGAGGATGAAGGGCGACCAGATGATCATCGCCGCGCGCCCCGCGAAGTAAAGCTCGCGCGACTGCTGCCAGAACAGCTCGCCCTCGGGCGAGGCTTCGACGATGGCGCGGTAGAACTCGAGCACCTCGGTCGTGGCCGCCTCGTCGAGCGGCTGGAAGCCGTCGGGGCCGACGGGCGAGACGCCATTGGCGAGGAAGACATGTTCCAGCACCTGGGACATGAAGTTCTCGTCCACCTTGGTGGCGGCGACGAAGCCGAACATCTCGGGCGGGTTGTGCAGCGCCTCGATGGCGGCCAGCACGTTGGCATAGGTGGTCGGCGGCTCCAGCCCGTTGGCCTCGAAGAGGTCGGCGCGGTAGACGATCATCTGCGTCCAGCCGTCCACGGGAACGCTGGCGTAGCCCTCTTCCACGGCGGCCATTTCGAGAGCACCCGAGGCGAAGGTATCGGCGCCCAGGCTCTCGATCACCTCGGTCGCGGCATCGGCATCGAGGATGCCCGCCTCGTACCAGGGCAGCGCGTATTGCAGCGTGTGGTAGATCACGTCGGGCAGGTCACCGGCGGCGAAGGCCGCGGTGGCGCGCGTGCCGAGGTCGCTCTCCGTCACCGGGATCACCTCGACCGCGATACCGGTCTCGGCGGTGAAATCGGCGGCCATGGCGACCTGCCGCTCGAGGCGCTCGGGCTGTTCCTCGGTCGTCCAGAAGCGGATGCTGTCCTGCGCCGCGGCGGCGCTGGTCAGCGCCAGCACCGAGGCCGCCGCCATCAGGGCCACGCGGGCCGGGGATGTCTTGATGGTCATGTCTTTCCTCCCATTGGTTTCTTGTCGTCAGGCAAGCTGGCGGGCCGGACCCGCGGGGTCCGGGATCGCATCGGGCGCACGGTCCGAGCCGCGGGCGATCAGCACCGCGGGCGCGAGCGCGCGCAGGGTTTCGGGGTCCGCGCCGCGAATGCGGGCGAGCAGCATCCGGGCGAGGTTCTCGCCCGCCGCGCGGGTGTCGACGGCATAGGTCGTCAGCGGCGGCTCGGCGGTCGCGGCCTCGGGGATGCCGTCATAGGAGATGACGGCGAGGTCATGGCCCACGCGGCGGCCCGCCCGCGCCGCCGCGCGGTAGAGGCCGAGGGCGGCGAGATCGAGCGCGCAGAGGATCGCGGTGGGCGGCTCGGGCAGGTCGAGGAGCTTGAGGCCCGCGGCCTCGCCCTGCGGTATGGTCAGCACATCCTCGACGATCAGCTCGGGCGGGCTGGGCAGCCCGTGACGCGCCATCGCCTGGAGAAAACCGTCGCGGCGCAGCCGGGCATAGGTGTATTCGGTGCCGCCGTTGATGAAGCCGATGCGCCGGTGACCCGCGGCCTGCAGCCGGTCTATGGCAGCGGCCATCGCCTCTTCGCCCGCGATGTCGAACCAGGCGCAGCCGGTCGGATCTGCGGTGCGACCATAGAGGATGAAGGGCACGGCGCGCTCGCGCAACAGGTCGATGCGCGGATCGTGCAGCTTGGTGCGCGGCAGGATGAAGCCGTCGACCTTGCGCTCGTCCACGAGCCGCGCGAGCGTCGCCACCTCGTCCGCCTCGTCCATCGCGGTGGCGACGGTGAGGGTCCAGCTTTCTTCCGAGGCGGCGCGGCTGATGCCGTCGAGGAAATCGGTGAGGAAGGGCTTGTGCGCATCCGCGCGGCCCGCGTTCAGGACAAGGCCGAGCGCACGGGCGCGCCCCGTTCGGATCGCCTGCGCCTGCGCCAGCGGGCGGTAGCCCATGCGCTCGGCCTGACGGGTGACGCGCAGGCGCGTGGCCTCGGCGATGTCGGGATAGCCGTTGAGCGCGCGCGACACGGTGCCCTTGGCCAGCCCCAGCGCCTCGGCCACGTCGCTGATCTTGACGCGCCGGGCCCTTTGAGGCCCGGAAACCGGTTTCGGAACTTGGCGCATTTCGGTGGTCATGTCTCTCTCCCCGACTCGCATGGTTCGGCCCGAAACCGGTTTCGGCAAGAGTCTTTCTGCATGGGCTTCGTGCAAGGCGGTTGCCGCAGGATGCCTGTCGCGCCCGGAACGGGGCCGGGCTTGCCGCGCATCTCGGCCTTCGGCCTGCGTCAGCGACGGCGGTGGCACCCCGTTCCGGGGTGCGGTCGGGGCCTGGAATGGCCGGCGTGGTGCGGGGCGGCAGCGCTGCGCCGGAAGTGGGGGGCTCCGCCCCCGTCGCGTGCCGCGACTCCCCCGCCGTATTTGGAGAAAGGTGATGGGGTCAGTCGGGCAGCACCATGGCCCAGTCGAGGATCGCTTGCGTGATCGGGGCGGTCATGGCGGGGCTGAGGATGTCGCCCGCGAGGACGTGGTGGAACGGGTCGGCCCCCGCTTCGGGCAGGATCTGGGGGGCGAGGGTGACCGGCCCGCCCCAGCGGGCGGCTGCGGCGCGGGTGGCCCCGGCCCGGACGACGCGGTCGGCGTCGGAGAAAAGGAAGAGCGCGGGTTGGCGGGCGGTGGCGAGGTCACGGCCCCGCATCTCGCGCAGGAGCGTGCCGAGGGTGACCCCGGCTGTCGTGGGGTAGGCGGTGGTCCAATGGGCGGCCTGCGCCTCGTTGAGCGGCTCGAAGCTGCGCTCCCGGCCTGCGACGAGGGGCACCCAGGCCCGCGCGAAGGGCAGTTCGAGAAGCACGGCCGCGCGGTTGGCGATGGCGAAATTGGGCGAGACGAAGACCACGCCCGCCACGTCCTCGGACATGGCCGGATCGGTCATCGCCCAGGCCGCCAGCGTGCCGCCGGTGGAGGTGCCGATGACCAGCACGCGGTCGCCGATGCTGCGGGCGATCTCGAGGAAGAGCGCGGTGTCGGCGATCCAGTCGCCCGCCCGCGGCTCGGCCATGGCGGGGCCGGTGCGGCCATGCCCCGAGAGCCGGGCGAAGACGAGGTTCGCGCCCAGCGCGGCGGCCAGGTTGTCGGGGACCGGGCGGATCTCTTCGGCGCTGGCGGAAAAGCCGTGGAGGTAGAGGACGACCGTTTCGGTCGCGGCCCCCTCGGCCCCGGCCCAGACGATCCGCGCCTCGGCGCCGGGGCGGATGTCGGGATGCGCCGCTTCGCGGGCGGCGAGACGGGCCACGGGGTCGGAGACGCTGGCTGTCGTGGGGGCGGCCTCGACCCGCTCGCGGGGGAGAAGCCAGGCGATCCCGGCCAGCACCGCGAGGGTCAGCAGGACCCGGCCGAGGGCCTTGCCGAGCCTACGCATGGCTCAGCACTTCCTCGACGGCGCGGGTGATGGTGGCGAGGCAGGCCGGGTCGGAAAACCGATGATCGGCCCCTTTCACCAGCTCCAGCCGGATGTCGTCGCCCGTCGCGTGGTCGAGCAGGCGCAGGGCGACGGACATCGGCACATCGGCATCCGCCGTGCCCTGCAGCATCCGCACCGGCATCGGCAGCGGCAGGGGGCTGCGCAGGACAAGCCGGTCGCGCCCGTCCTCGATCATGCGGCGGGTGACGATCATGTCCTCGCCATACTCGGACGGCAGGGCGACCTGCCCCTCCTCCATGCACTGTTTGCGCTGCTCCTCGGACCACTCGGCCCACATGCCGTCCTCGGTGAAATCGGGGGCGGCGGCGATGGTGACGAGGCCCGCGACGCGGGCGCCCAGGCGCTGCGACAGCAGCAGCGAGATCCAGCCGCCCATCGACGAGCCGACGAGGATCTGCGGCCCCTCGGTCAGGGCCTCGATCGCGGCCTCGGCATCCTCGGCCCAGTCGCCGATGCAGCCCTCGGTGAACGCGCCCGAACTGGCCCCGTGGCCCGAGTAGTCGAAGCGCAGGAAGGCGCGGCCGGTGCGGCGCGCCCAATCCTCGAGATGGACGGCCTTGGTCCCGGTCATGTCCGAGCGCAGCCCGCCGAGGAAGACCACCCCCGGCTCGCGCCCCGAGAACCGGTGCCAGGCGAGCCTGCGGCCCTGCGGTGTGTCCAGATACTGTGGCTCTGCCATGCCAACCCCCTTTGCCGTGCCTGGCGGCACCCTGCCCCGCGCGCCGGTGGCGCACAATCCCCGCCGCCGCGTCATGGGCGGGGTGCCGCCGGTTCAGCCACCCTCCACCTCGTCGAGGCCCAGCGCGATCAGGCTTGCGGCGACGCAGGCGGCGGCGAAGAGCGCCACGGGCAGCGCCGGGCCCGACAGCGACGCGAGCGCGCCGAAGAGGCCCGAGGCGAGCAGGATCACCCCGATCACCGTGTTGGAGACGGCGGTATAGCCCGCGCGGTTGTCCTCGGGGGCCATGTCGACGAGATAGGTGGACCGCCCCGAGCGGGTGCCGTGATAGGCGATCATCAGCGCGAAAAGGCAGGTGGAAACGGCGAGCGTTTGGCCGAACAGGCCAAGGGCGTGAAGTGCTACGGCTGCGCCGAGCGACAGCGCCCCCAGCCCGCCCGCGGCGATCAGGACGGTCCGGCTGGACCGGTCCGAGAGCCGCCCCCAGACATAGGAGGAGAGGAACGCGGCCGCGGAGGAGGCGAGCAGCAGCGCGCCCAATTGGTCGAAGCGCGCCTCGCCCGATTGCACCGCCATCAGGACGAGGAAGGGCGGCGCAAGCGCCGTGGCGGTCAACAGCCCGCGCACCGCGATGAAGCGGCGGAGCTGCGCATCGTCGCGCAGAAGCGCGAGGTGGCGCAGGGGGGAGCCGCCGGGCGGCGTGGCCTCGGACGCGCCCTCGGCCAGTGTCGAGAACAGCGCCGCCGCCGCGAGCCACAGGAGGGCGGCCAGCGCCAGCGCCCCGGTGACCAGCGCGAAGCGGTCGACCCAGCCCGTCGCCAGCAGGAGCGCGAAGCCGATCACGCCAGCCGAGGCGACCGAGCCCGCAAGCCCCGTCACCGTGCCGCGGCGCGACGTCGCCACGGTCTTGCCCAGCACGTCCTTGAAGCTGACGGAACACAGGCTGCGCGACACGGCCAGCACCGCCAGCGCGGCGCAGATCACCGCGCCCGCGGCCCAGCCGCCAAGCGCCAGCGCGGCCAGCACGATCACCGCTGCGGCAGCCCCCTGCCCCGCGCTGCCCGCGACCCAGACCCATTTGCGCCGCGCCATGGCGTGAACCCGGTCCGCCGTCCAGAGCTGCGGCAGGAGCGCGCCCGCCTCCCGGATCGGCACCAGCAGCCCCACGAAGAGGGCAGGCGCGCCCAGCGCCGTCAGGAGCCATGACAGCACGAGTTTCGGGTCGATCAGCCCGTCCGACAGCTTGGTCATCACAAGGCTGCCCGCCGCGGTCACCGCGTTCCCTGCCTCGACCTCGGCCTGCGCTTCGGGCAGATCGCCCTCGGCCTCGGTGTCGAAGACGGCTTCGAACAGGGTTTCCTCGAAAGTGTCGGGCATATGGCCCCTTTGGGCTTGTTGACTTCACCGGATGGGGCGGTCAGATAGCCCGGCAACACATACCCGCAACCGGGCGTTCCGTGGGCGCCAAACCGACGAGGAGGCCGACATGGCCCAAATCTCCCTCACCTTCCCCGATGGCAATGCACGTTCCTATGACGCGGGCGTCACGCCTGCGCAGGTCGCCGCCGACATCTCGACCTCGCTGGCGAAAAAGGCGATCTCGGCCACCGTGAACGGTGCGCATTGGGATCTGCAATGGCCGATCGAGGCCGATGCCGCCATCGCCATCCACACCATGAAGGACGAGGCGCAGGCGCTGGAGCTGATCCGCCACGACCTCGCCCATGTCATGGCCCGCGCGGTGCAGGAGATCTGGCCGGACGTGAAGGTCACCATCGGCCCGGTGATCGAGAAGGGCTGGTATTACGACTTCGACCGCGCCGAGCCCTTCACGCCCGAAGACCTCGGCCAGATCGAGGCGAAGATGCGCGAGATCATCAACCTGCGCGACCCGGTCAAGACCGAGCTGTGGGAGCGCGACCGCGCCATCGCCCATTACGAGGCCGCGGGCGAACCCTACAAGGTCGAGCTTGTCGGCATGATCCCCGAGGATCAGCCGATCCGCATGTATTGGCACGGGGACTGGCAGGACCTCTGCCGCGGCCCGCATTTGCAGCACACCGGGCAACTGCCCGCCGATGCCTTCAAGCTGATGAGCGTCGCGGGCGCCTATTGGCGCGGCGACAGCTCGCGCCAGATGCTGCAGCGGATCTACGGCGTCGCCTTCCAGAACCGCGACGAGCTGAAGAAATATCTGACCTTCCTCGAAGAGGCCGAGAAGCGCGACCACCGCAAGCTGGGCCGCGAGATGGACCTGTTCCACATGCAGGAAGAGGCCCCCGGTCAGGTCTTCTGGCACCCGAACGGCTGGACGATCTACACCCAGCTGCAGGATTACATGCGCCGCAAGCAGCGCGCGGGCGGCTACCGCGAGATCAACACGCCCCAGGTCGTGGACCGCAAGCTGTGGGAGGCCTCGGGGCATTGGGAGAAATACCAGCACCACATGTTCATCGTGGAGGTGGACGAGTCCCGCGACGGTGAGAATGACGACGCCAGCGCGAAGAACAAGGACCAGACGCGGATCAACGCGCTGAAGCCGATGAACTGCCCCTGCCATGTGCAGGTGTTCAACCAGGGTCTGAAAAGCTACCGCGACCTGCCGCTCCGGCTGGCCGAATTCGGCTCCTGCGCGCGGTTCGAGCCCTCGGGCGCGCTGCACGGCATCATGCGCGTGCGCGGCTTCACCCAGGACGACGCGCATATCTTCTGCACCGAGGACCAGATCCAGGCGGAATGCGCGCGCTTCATCGACTTCCTCGCCAATGTCTATGCCGAACTGGGCTTCCCCGAGTTCGAGATCCGCTTCGCCACCCGCCCCGAAAAGCGCGTCGGCACGGACGAGTCGTGGGATTACGTCGAGGGCGCGCTGGAGAACGCGATCAAGGCCGTCGGCCGCGACTACACGCTGGAGCCGGGCGACGGGGCCTTCTACGGGCCGAAGCTCGACTTCTACCTGACCGACGCCATCGGCCGGGTCTGGCAATGCGGCACCTTCCAGGTGGACCCCAACCTGCCCGAGCGCCTTGGCGCAAGCTACATCGCGGCGGATGGCGAGAAGCACCGCCCCTTCATGCTGCACCGCGCCTGCCTCGGCTCCTTCGAGCGGTTCATCGGCATCCTGATCGAGAACTGGGAAGGCAAGCTGCCCTTCTGGATCGCACCGCGGCAGGTGGTCGTGGCCTCCATCGTGTCCGAGGCCGACGATTACGTGCAAGAGGCCGTGGCCCAGCTGCAAGCCGCGGGCGTCCGGGCCGAGGCCGACATCCGCAACGAGAAGATCAACTACAAGATCCGCGAGCATTCGGTGGGCAAGGTGCCCGTGATCCTCGCCGTGGGGCGGAAAGAGGTGGAAGAGGGCACCGTCACCCTGCGCCGCCTTGGCGTGAAGGAAACGGCGGTGCGCCCGCTGGCCGATGTGGTGGCCGAGCTGGCGCTGGAGGCGACCCCGCCCGACCTGCGCGCGGGCTGAGCCGTCGCAAGGGGGGCTCCGCCCCCGGCACGGGCTGTCGCCCGCACCTCCCCCGCCATATTTGGGGGATAGAGATGGGAGGGGCGCGCGATGCAGGCCTGGCGGTTCGAGGGTGGCTTCGGGTTCGACGCGCTGAGGCGGGTTGAGCTGCCCGACCCGGTGCCGGGGCCGCGCGACGTTCTCTTGGAGATGCGGGCGGCGTCGCTCAATTACCGCGACCTCGTCGTGTTGCGCGGCCAGCACGGGCGGCGCGTGCAGCCGCCGCTGATCCCGCTCTCGGACGGTGTCGGCGTGGTGGCCGCCGTGGGGGCCGAGGTGACGGGCCTCACGCCCGGCGACCGCGTCTGCCCCGCCTTCTTCCAGAACTGGGAGGGCGGCGCGCCCCCCGCCGATCTGGAGGCGGGCCGCCTTGGCGGGCCGCTCGACGGGGTGCTGGCGACGCATCGCGTCTTTCCCGCCGCGGGCGTCGTGCGCGTGCCCGACCACCTGACGGACGCCGAGGCCGCGACGCTGCCCTGTGCCGGGCTGACCGCCTGGAGCGCGCTGATGGCAGCACCCCAGGTCGCGCCCGGTGAGAGCGTCCTGATCCTCGGCACCGGCGGCGTGGCGCTGGCGGCGGTGCAACTGGCCCGCGCGGCCGGGGCGCGGGTGATCGTGACCACCTCCTCGCCCGAGAGGGCCGCGCGGGTGGCGGCGCTTGGCGCGCAACACGTCATCGACCGCAGCGCCACGCCTGACTGGGCCGCCGAGGTGCAGCGCGCGGCCCCCGGCGGGGTCGGCCGGGTGCTGGAACTGGGCGGGGCGGCCGCCCTGCCCGATGCG